>JBBAAG010000117.1 GCA_041658405.1 Elusimicrobiota bacterium | reverse complement strand
GTGGGTTACTAAAATATAATTAACCTTCCCCCACCTATTTTTGGGAATCAATCCCATAAGATCTTCCTCAATTTTACAGGGATCAGTGTTTTTGGTTAACCCCAACCTACCTGCCAACCTCTTCACGTGTGTATCCACAGCAATACCGGATACCACGTTATACGCACCGGTGAGGACAATATTAGCGGTTTTTCTTGCAACCCCGGGTAATTCAAGTAATTCTTCCATTGTTTGAGGAACCTCACCCCCGAACTTTGTGAGTATCATCCTAGCGGAATTAACTATATTCTTAGCTTTATTATGATAGAACCCGGTGGAACGTATCTCCTGCTCAAATTCAGGAAGGACTGCATCGGCGTATGAACGCATATCCTTATACTTCTTGAATAACGTTTTGGTAACAATATTAACCCGCGTATCAGTACATTGTGCGGAAAGAATTGTTGAAACTAACAACTCCCATGGCGAACCGTACACCAGCGCAACAGTTGCATCGGGATAAGTTTTATCCAGTATATCCAGTACAGCAACAGCGTATAACTTTTTTTGGTCAACGGAAACTGTCATCAGTATTAACTTTACTACAATACCGTATTAATCGCTTCGAGAATACTATCCTTTGGCTGCGCACCTACTAACTGCTCCGCAATCTTCCCATCTTTTAAAATAATCATTGTAGGTACTGCCTGAACATTAAACCTTGACGCAATTTCCCCAGCATCGTCAACATTAACCTTGCACACCTTAACTTTCCCCACGAGTTCACCCGCAAGTTCGTCAATAACAGGGCCTAACATTTTACATGGCCCGCACCAGGGTGCCCAAAAATCTATTAAACACACACCTGCCGTTGTTTCTTTGTCAAAATTATCATTGTTTAACTCCACAACATTTACTGATGCCATAAAACCAATCCCTACCTTCCCCCTACTTTAATCTTATGCAATAACTTAGATGCATGTTCACGTATAACAGGATTCTTTTCTTTACACATTTTTTCTATGATCTTAACGCTTTCATTACTTGCGAGATTGACCAATGCGTTCAGTGCCTGAATCCTAACCTTATCCTCAACCCTTTTTTTTGAGAAAATACGCCCTGGGATCTTACCTTTTGCCGCTGCCTGCAGCAAGGGAATATAAGTATTATTCCCGAGGTTTCCTATATAGATACAAATTTCTTCCTGTACTGCCGGGTGTTCATCAAACATTTTTTGGGATAGCATATCCAGTAACCCCGCGTTATTCAGTGACGCGAATAATCTCACAATTTTCGCACGGATAACAGCGTCAGTATCTTTAAACATAGATTTAAGAATTTCTAATACATTACTATTCCCAACTTTTTTCGATAATAGGTCAACCACTGCCAGTTTAACTGTTTGTTCCGGATACACCGCAACCTGGCTGATAAACCGTATAGTTTCCTGGTTTCCTATATCCTGTTCCACCACTGACAATACCCGTAATAGAACCTCGGATGATGCTCCGGAAGATACTGTTTTGTACATCCTGTCAATCCCGCCTTCGGTATTCTGCAGGAGCTGAACCGCGATATTTCTTGCACGGATATCATCTGATTCCGTAACTATTTTTATTAAGGTTTCAACCGCGCATTCCGCAAGGATTGCGAGTATCTGCAGAGTTTCCGCTGAATGTTCAATACCTCTGATCTTAATATCCGCCAGAAGAAAACTACCGGCAATATCCGCAAGTTTTTTCATACTTTCCGATACAATAGTTCTTCTCCATTGCATCAATGAATTAGTATCAAAATAATGCTTCCGCCAGAGTGTCACTATTACAAGTATAGTCTCGTACTTACTCTCGGAGATCAATAACTGCACTATGTTTAGCAACGACTTATCAACCTCAGCATAAACTTCATTATTAACTTCCAAATCAACCACTGAAATCATTAAATCAATAACGGTATCAAGTTTTTGTATCTTACGGTTGATAATAAGAATATTCCCTAATGAATTAACAATCCGTATCGCACTCAACCTAACTGCCGGGATGTTACTGGTAAGGTTCGACAATAATTTATTCACTAACTTATCCGCTAAATCATCAAGCCCTGTTTTATAAAGATTATTAATAATATTCGGCAACCGCGTATTCGTTGGCGAGGCAAGCAATTGCAATGCATCATCGTCCAGTAACTGTGTCACCTGCTCAATCAAAGACGGCTCTTTTTTTTCACTTTTATTATCTACCCCCGTCCCTGCCTCACCCGGGATTTCGTTTATCAACCCAAGCTTCATTAATTCCTGGTAGATAGTCAACGGTATTTCCTTACTCACCGGCGACTGCAGTAATTTTTCGATAAACAATTTTAAACTCTCCAACCGTTCCAACGCAGCAAAATCCGATCCCGTCTGTTGTTGTATATCCTTGTACCACGCAATAATTTCCTTAAATATTTCATCAATCCTGTCTCTACTCAACTCGGATAACAGCATATCCTTTAACCCGGAACTTTCAATCCTGCCGGGTAACGGGTGTTCAAATATTTCCCGGATAACCCCGGCATCCATCACGGCTAACCGTTTTGCCAGCATTCCCTGAAGGTTATTCTTCTGTGTATCATCCGTCAATGTTTCCATCTCATTATAAATCTCGCGGATCTTACGCATTACTCCCGAGATATCAGGTTCTCGAGTACTACCCCCGCCCTGCCCGTTATCTGTTGAAGACGTCATATTTATCAAGTCAGTAATTTTAGTGACTACCATCTCGCCTTTAATCAGAGGCACGTAAATCAGGTGATTAGCAATAACATTTTTTATCTGATGTTCCTGCAGGAGGGCAGCAAGGTCTTTGTTTTGCAGCTTCTGCGGTTTTGCCAGGGATTCAATGAATAACACAAGTTCTTCGCGGGTAATCCCGGATTTAAGCGTAATACTCTCAACCTTACAGTTAGCGAGTAACCTTATAACTTCATCAGTATTAACCGACCTCGGGAGTTCAACATCTCCAACAACAAGTTTACTCTTAACATCCGAAATCGTTAATGAATCACTGATTTCAAACAAAGGTTGGAGTAACTGCCTAAACTCATCAACTGCGGACTGAATCATCCCGCTTGAAGCAGGATATATCCTGAAATTCATGATAAGCTTCCGCAGGGCAGATATAAGATTAATCCCCCACGACGTTTTTACCTGCAATAAATTAACATTCTCATCCATAATAATACCGTGTATACACTCCCAGAAAAATTATACCCTATTCCCGAGAAAAGATAAATACTAAAAAAAGTCCTGTAGTTACGCTTTGTGTTTAGCAGCAAAAAAATCCTGTACTTCTTCAATCCTATGCACAACCCTAACCTTTGGCAATGACTGCAGAAACAGTTTACCGTACCACAAACTTTGTATCCTGGGATCAAACACCGCGATTATCCCCCAGTCATTAATTGTCCGTACTAACCTCCCAAACCCCTGACGGAACATCAGTATAGCTTCGGGCAACTGGTACTCTTTAAAAGGTTCACCCCCGGCTTCACGGATAAGATCGCCTCGTGCTTCAATTATAGGATGTGTTGGCACAGCAAATGGCAATCTTGTTATCGCAACACAGAGAAGGTCATCCCCCGGGATATCAACCCCCTGCCAAAAAGTATCGGTCCCAAACAAAACAGACCCAGGATGAGACTTAAATTTATCCACAAGTTTATACGCCTCGCCCTGCCCTTGTATCAATAACTTAAGCTCTAACCCTGAATTCTCAACCCCTTCTTTAACCAATTTATGGATACCCCGCATAAATGAATAACTCGTGGATAACACCAGCATTCTTCCCTGTATAAATTTCAATAATTCTACGAGTTCATTCCCCACCCTTGACGCATAGTCTTCACCATCAGGCCTTGGAAAATGCTGAGGTGTATAAAGTACAACATTATTCTCATAATCAAACGGTGAATCCAGGAGTAACTCCACAACCTTCCCTGAAGTCAGCCCAATACGGTTTTTGAAATACTCAAAACTTTTATTAACCGTAATTGTCGCGGAGGTAAGTATTACCACCGGCAATTCTTCAAATAATTCATCCCTTAATATCTTAGCGACATCCACAGGTGCAGCGTAAAGTTTTACCGTTGGTATATGATTAAATATTTCTGATTCTATCCAGTAAACGTACCCGTCCAAACACTGCGTACAAAAAGCTTCGAGGTTATGTATCAACCCGTCAATACGTTCTGCAATCGCGCGTAATTCCATCTCATCTTCCCATGTTTTTGAGTACTGTACCCCTGTATTGATCAACTGCTGAAGATGTTTTAACTGCAATACCGCCGGCCCGGGCAGGATTAACGGTTCTCTTATACGTTTGATAGTAAGTTCCGTGCCTAACACCTTAACCCATTCATTCAATAACTCAACTATTACGCGTTCGCAACTACCGAGATCCGAGCGCACATGCTTAACCCATTCAGGATCAGTATCTTCCATACGCGACAAAATCCCGCGTCGTGATGCCGGGTTATAAATACTATCCGTTACACGTTTAAGGCTGCGTAACGAAAAATCAAGCCCAAGCAGCGCAACTGCGACTTCCTCAACGGTATGCGCTTCATCGAACACAATAACTTCCGCGGACGGCATAAACTTCCTTGGATTGTGAAGATTAAGAAAAAACATGTGGTGGTTACACACGATAACATTAGCTTTCATAACAGTATCCAGGGCTCTATGAAAATAACAGTTATTAAATTCAGGGCATTTATTATGAAGGCAAAAATCACTTTCCCTGCACGCGATTTTCCATAAGTCAGGGCTTATTTTAAACTCAAGATCCAACCTTAGGCCTGTTTTAGTAGACTGCACCCATTCAACAAACCTGTTAACTTCCTCAGGATCAATATATACTGGCAGCAACCCGGTTTTCACAACTTTTTCCCATCGCCTGCGGCAAACATAATTTTCACTGCCAACACTTAACGCATACTTAAACTCCACACCCTGATCCTTATAAACCTTATGGAGAAACGGCAGGTCTTTCTTAACTAATTGCTCTTGCAGTGCTTTGGTGTAGGTAGAAACAATGACTTTAGTATCATTATCAACAACGTAGTTTATGACAGGTATGAGATACGCCAAACTCTTCCCGGTCCCCGTCCCGGCTTCTATCAAACAATGCTTTCCAAGTTTTATAGATGACTCAATTATTTCCGCCATCTGCAACTGCTGTTGCCGGGGTTCGTACAAATCGAGATAGCCTTTTAACAGCGACGTATCGCCAAAAAAGTTTTTTATCTGAGGAGGAATAACGTGTTTACCCGCGTTCCATCTTTCTCTGACATTCAATACAGTACCGCGTGGAAGGTATCGCCTTCAACCTGGTCTCCGGGATCTTAACCCTGCATGACTCGCAGGAACCATACCTGTTTTGTTCAATTTTTTCAATCGCGTTTTCAATTTCTTCCAGCTGCTTACGTTCATTATCTGTCAGTTCGTACAGTAACTCTTTCTCCAACGTTTTAGATGCAGTATCAATCTCATCCCCGACATCAGTCTCGTCACTGGTTGAAGGATTTTCTTTATGAATAATAGACAAAATCGTAGCTTTATCCTCAAGCAACTTTTTCTTTATCGTATCAAGTTCTTTCTTCAGCATTTAAATTAACATCTCCTTTTTCCATTGATTTCAAAACGAAGTGATATTATAACCAAATACCTATTTTATAGCAACAACTTTAATTGTCTTTAAAGTATCAGTTTCCTGCCCGCTTACCCGTATATCCTTTTCTGACAAATCCAGGAGGTACTCGCGTATCTCCGGAGTAATACGTTCCCCAGGGATCAGTATAGGAATCCCGGGAGGGTAAGGCGTTAACGACTGTGCGCTGATATACCCTGCTGAATGCGATAACGGTATACGCTTAGTCTTACCCGCGAGAAACGTT
>JBBAAG010000116.1 GCA_041658405.1 Elusimicrobiota bacterium | reverse complement strand
GGCAGGATACTGGTTATGGATGATGAAGAATCTATATTAGCAATAGCAGAGAAAATGCTTGCCAAACTTGGATACGATGTTGTTACTGCCAGGAATGGAGAACAAGCAGTTGAGATATATAAACAGGCGATGCAGTCAGATAAGAAAATCGATGCGGTGATACTGGACTTAACAATAGTCGGCGGGATGAGCGGGAAAGATACTATAGGACAACTGCTAAAAATAGACACGAATGTCAAAGCTATCGTATCAAGCGGGTATTCAACCGACATAGTTGTATCGGAATATGATAAGTACGGGTTTAAAGGTATACTGCCCAAACCATATGAACTGGTTGCAATGTCGCAAGTGTTGAACAAAATATTAGTTAAGTGTAGTTAACGGAGAGGTTAGTTTAGTATGGAAAGCATACGTAAAATTGCCGTAATTGATGATCAGGAAGAAATCTTATCACTCTGCCGCAGGATTTTGGTTAAAGAAGGATACGAAGTTTTTACAAGTAAAGATCCGCAAGAGGTCTTGTCGATAATTAGTAAAGAAAAGTTTGATGTAGTATTGACTGACATGATAATGCCGGGGATTAACGGGCTGGAATTAATTAAGGAAATAAAAAAAAGGGAGCCTTTAACAGCAGTCGTATTAATGACTGGCCAGGGCGATGTTGAGACTGCTGTAAAAGCAATGAGGTATGGCGCGTTTGACTATATACTCAAACCATTTGACAAAAATAAGTTAACCACTCTAATGAAGCTATGTTTATTGCACCAGCAAACGGATACCTCGCTATTAGATAGTATTCTGGAGTTAAACCGGAAAATATTATTTACAAATAAACCTGAACCAGAGCATGATATTTTGAATTATATATTATCAAAAGCGGTTAAACTTTGTAATGCAGATAATGGCGTGATAATGCTGTATGACACTGAGAAAGACAGGCTGTACCCCGGTGCTATCTCAGAATCAAAATATGCGTATAAGCTTTCAGAAATATTATCCTGTTATAATAAGAAGAAAGAAATAGGAAATAGCAGCGCAGCTGTTTTGTTAAATATTGAAAACATTCATAACCCGATCTTGAATTCAGTTATTCCTGAATTCCAAGATTTACCGATAATAAGGTTCCCCCTGCTGTTTGATGAGGTACTCCTTGGAATACTCTGCGTATTTCGTGAATTCGATAAAGCAGAGTTTACGCTGAATGAACTGAATATCTTAAATGCGTTTTCTATGAATGCCGCTATAGCGATCATGGAATGCCGTCATAGCAGCGATCTCCGGACACTGAATAAGCTCAAAGTTGACCTGATAGCAAATGTATCCCATGAACTGCGTATACCTCTTACTGCATTAGGAGGAGCGTTGGAACTATTAATAACTGAGTATAGTAAATACCAGGATGATAAAGATGAAACATTGATAAAAATACTTGGAATACTGCAAAACAATCATACGAGATTGAGTTCATTAGTAAACAACCTCCTTTGTTATTCGCGTTTAATACATAATACCTACAAGGTGGATTTACAGGAATTTTGTATAAAAGAACTCATAGATGAAAGCGTACAACTTATGCTTCCAATAATTGAAAAAAAACAGCAGAAATTATTGGTTAAACTCAATGATCCAATTATTAATATCAAAATGATAGGCGATAAATCCTCGCTTTTACAGGTACTGACTAACCTGATAGATAATGCGGTGAAGTATAGCGAAAAAAATAAAAGTATTGGTATCAATGTTGATATTGTTGAGGGCAACGTATTAATTACTGTCTGGGATCAGGGTATAGGGATCGCACAAGCAGAACATTCTAAAATATTCGAATATTTTTATAGGGTAGATGATTCTTTAACTTCAATGCAGAGCGGTGTTGGAATAGGGTTATCGCTTACAAAAGATATTGTGCGGGCACATCACGGAGAGATACGGGTTATCTCGTCACTAAATAATGGAACTCAAATTATCGTGATACTACCATTGAGGCAAGGGGTTAAGAAAACAGGGGGGTGAATAAAAACAATGTAATATTCCTGTCTTTAATACTTGTATTAATACCTCATCATATTTTTGCGTCAAGGTTTGAGATTTATAATACAACAGAAGGTTTTGGTATGGGCAATATGCAGAATACTGTGGTTTCAAGCACGGGGAATTATGTTACGGTTAGTTTAGTGAATGAATGGATATCCGGGAATATTTATAATACCCCTTATGCCCGCAGATATTCACAGATTATTTATGATGAGCTAACAAAAACAATGCTGGTATACGGTGGGTCAAATAATACTGATGAAGTATATGGAGATATGTGGGAATATAATCCTGCAATTGACCGTTGGGAATTAATAAAACCTGTAACCTCACCTGGTAAAAGATACGGGCATTCAATGTGTTATTTAGGTAACGGAAAAATATTTGTTTTTGGCGGGAAAAACGATTCTAACGAGGTTTATGGAGATACCTGGCTTTATGATAGGAATACGGATATTTGGACTATGATTATTACCACGGGAACCGTACCGGGAAAAAGATTTATGATGAGCGCAGTGTCTACCGACAGCAATACAGTTATACTATTTGGCGGTATTAGCGAGGGACAATATAAACGAGATACATGGTTATTCGATTATAGAACAGGTAAATGGGAAGAAATTGTTATGAGTGTATCACCATCAGCTCGTATGAACGCTATGCTGTGTTACTCGAAAGATGACAATAAATGTGTCCTTTTTGGGGGATATAATACAAGCAAGGAATTGAATGATACATGGACGTTTGATTTACCTACAAAACAATGGTTATCGGTTCAAACAAAAACTGCTCCCGTAGCATGTTCTGATGCGGTTATGGTTTATGATAGATATCTTAGCCGTGCAGTTTTTTTTGGGGGTTCAAAAAGAATTGGTTTATCAAACGACACGTGGTTGTATAACTTAAAAAAAAATGAATGGTCGTATTCGTATACGAAAAAGATGCCGGAGGCACGTTTTGGGCATTGTGGTTGTTATGATAGTAATAGAAAAAGTGTTGTAGTATTTGGAGGATCCGGATCAGAATACCATTCTGATATTTGGAGTTACCATTTTGCTGTTAAAGGGGAGTATACAACACCGCTGTTATACATTAATAAATCTACGGAACTTATATGGGAAAGTGTTACTGTAAAACCACCAAGTGACGCGGTTAATAATAATATCGGTTATAGGGTATCAACTTCCACTAACGGGGTGTTTTGGACCGGATTTTTGGATCGAAACGGTAACGAACTGGATTACTATAACGGTACAGGAATCCCTGTGAGTTTAGGGATGGGAACGAAGAACTATACGCATCTTAAACTAAAATTTTATCTAACCTCTGTTGACCCGCCTCACAGCCCGGAAATTACTGAGGTAAGAATAGTATATAACTGTGCCCCAGAGAAAACTAATACATTACTCCCTAAAGACGGGTTTAGGACAAATACAGAATATATTGAGTTTACTTTTTCCAACTCATCTGATGATGATAATGATGAACTGTTATATGACTTTGAAGTAGACATTTCAACATTATATAGATCCAAATACAAGGTTTCTTTATCGTCAATCACTGAGGGAGCGGGATTCAGCAGGTATACCTTAACGCAGGTACTCAATCCCGGGGTTTGGTACTGGCATGTACGCGCACGGGATACCAGTGATCTTCCGGGAGAATGGTCAAATAATTCGGCAGTAATTATTGACCGTATTGCTCCTGCGGAAGTTACAGGGTTTACAGGTATTTCAGGGCCGGGCCACGGGAATATAACGCTTACATGGGTTTCACCAGGTGATGATGGTACAATGGAAACCGGGGTAGGTGCGGTATACGAAATTGCCGCTTCATCATATACTATTTTTCCTTTTAATCAAGTATGGAATCGTGATGTTACATATAAAGATTCATGGTTTACTATACTTAATCCTTCGGAACGCAATAACTATTTGTTTAGTAACCTTAACGACGATACAACCTATTATGTTTATCTTCGCTCTTGTGATACCGCTGGGAATTATTCAACTACAAGCAGGGCATTGTATGGCATAAAAACTCCCGCCGTGCCAGTTGTTGAAATATTAACACCTAATGCAGATGCGGAATTGAAAGGGGATATAACTATAAACTGGCATTTTTCAGATCCTGATGTTGAAGATACATATTTGACTTCGGTATATATATCAACAAACAACGGGTATAATTTTAGTATTTTAGTTACGAGCGGCATATTTACCTATGATGCACAGGCTACGTGGAATACTAATCACATTGCTAATAATTATGCCAGTATGATAAGAGTGGAAATACGGGATTCATATGGTATGACCGGAATTGCGCAGTCAACTGCAGTATTTAAAGTTTATAATCCCAATTACGCTCCGGTATTGGAAGTAGTAAGCCCGTCGTCCGGTACTAACATTGTCAGCAGAAATTGGACGTTGAGATGGGCGGTAAAAGATAATAATTACGCTGATGATCATTTTATTGATATTTACTATACCATATCCCCTGATGGTGAATGGTTAAATTTAACCACAGAAACTTTGGTAAATACCACCTATTATTTATGGAACACCTATGAATACAATAACGGGTTGTTTTACAAGCTAAAATTTGTAGTCCACGATAGCGGTTATCCTGTAAATTCAGATACTAAGATTACCCGCATATTTACCGTAAATAATAATAATGTGCCTCCGGAAGAGTTTAATTTGAACTATCCATACGAAAATGCGTATGTTAATGCCTCTACTAAAAAGTTTGTATGGGAATCTTCATCAGATAATAACCAGGAAGATAAAGTGAATTATACGCTGCAATACAGTACAACTATGGACTTCAGTAAAGTTACAGAAATTGCTGGGTTAACGACAAACTTTTATATTCCGGATGTTAGCTTTTTGGATGATACAACATATTATTGGCGTGTGAGCGCGTGGGACAGCATGAATTCCTATACGTCAAGTATTCAGGAATACATAAAGTTTTATTCATACAGGTACCGCGTATCAAGTACCGACGGTATGTTTGAAGCGACAGCATTAACCCGTTTACCTGAAGGAGTATATTTATCAATAAGTGTTATACAAAACAAAAATAATGCTCAAACACAGGAAGCTGGGAAGTATACTAACCAGGATCCTATGACAAAAGAATATTCATCTTTGTCTTACCGTTTATACTTAAGCGATGCTGCCGGGCAGGAAGTTTATACAAATGAAAGTATCCGTTTGAGGATTAAAACCAAATATTTGGTAGAACAACAAGGTGTTAAACCGCAATATCTGCGCCTCTGTAAATTAACTCAAAATGAAAAACTCAATGCTGTATGGCGCCGTGCATCCGGAGTACAGTTGGTTGATTCCCAGTCACAAGCATTGTCTTTAGACAATACAGAAGGGTTAGGGACGTATTGTGTCCTGCAATATGCTCCGGAATATCATTTACTTAACGGTTTAACAGCATACCCCAATCCTTTTACTCCGGATAGTCAAAAGTTGAATATCCGATATATCCTTACACGCTCCGCAAAGGTTTCTGTGTACTTATACAACACTGTTGGGGATCTGGTGTATGTAAGAGAAATCCCTGCGGGTAGTTTCGGGGCGGAAGGAACGGAGGAAGGTATGGTTAATGAAATAGAATGGGATGGGTATAACGGCCGGCAAAAAGTTGTAGCTTCCGGCGCGTATTTCCTGAAAATATCGGCAAACGTTCCTAACACTAATGAAGGGAAAAGTTTAATAACTACGATCGCGGTACTTAGATAGGCAGGGTAATATTACTGCAACTGAGAAAGGAATTGTTGTGAAAAAAGAACAAATTGAAATTTTTGTAATGCCCCCCATTAAGTCAAGCATATAAATTAGTAGAAATCAAAGCCTCGTTCTTTTGCCTATTCTCAAACTCTACCGGTGTCATATACCCAAG
>JBBAAG010000115.1 GCA_041658405.1 Elusimicrobiota bacterium | reverse complement strand
CTAGAAGAAGGAATGCATCTACCTCAGAATCTAGAGTCTAAAGAAGCTGCTGAATTATGGGTAGGGTTATTGGATAAAAGCGTTAATGAAATGGCTGTAAAATTGAATCATAAACTTAGTGTTGCAGAAACCGAAGGGAAACTTACATTTAATAAAAGAAGACTATTGGTATCTCAATCCGAAAAAAACAAACAAAAGATTGGAGTTACCGTTGCAGAATTTGAAAACATCGGAGAAATAGCTAAGACAAAAGAATTGGGCAAGGTATTTTGGCACAACTTCGTGGCAGGACTCATACGAGACAATAACAATTTATTCAACATTGTTGAAAGAGAAGAAATCAAAAAAATCCTTGGTGAACAATCCTTATCTCTCTCGGGCCTAGTAAATAAATCTGAACTAAAGAAGATTGGAGATCTTCTTGATACAGACATAATAATATTTGGTAGTATTACAACACAGAAACGCATAACAGTTAATTTAAGACTGGTTGAATGCCAAAGTGGTAAAGTGATCGCAACATTATCAGATTCATGCCTATCAGAATTAGATCTTTCATCAGTAGCCGAGAGGATATCTAATCGGTTGATAAATTACTACGAATGGTAATTTTTTTTCCGCAAAACTGGCACACATCGCGATGCACACAAAGCAGTTCCCCGCAGGAAGGACATTTCCATCTTCGTTTTTCGTACCTCACGAACTTATCGAGCCCGTATTTTTTTATGTAACTAAGATTATCAATCATACTCATCCCGTACTTTGTGCGATACCGTTTATCCAAATGCTGTACCCGTGCACAAGGGTATATATTGCATTCATAACAAAACCCTGATTTAGTTACTTTAAGTTTCCCGCATTTTTTTATCCTGCAGCGTGCGCAAGCCGGAGTTTTTAAACGTTCATCACCGTTACAACCTTCACACTTACCGTCCCTGAACATGTTAAGACAAATCCCGCAATTCATCCCGCAGGGCGCGACAAGGTTTGGGGTTAACGATTCAGGCAGTATCACTTCTTGTACTGATACACAATCTTCCCGTTAACGATGGTAAGTACGGGATAGCCAGTAAGGTTGAACCCGACGAACGGCGAGTTCGCGCTCTGTGATACAAACTTTTTATCTACTTTACGGTAAGTATTGATATCAATAACTGTAATATCCGCTACGCTTCCAGGCTTAATGTTTCCGCGGTTAAGCCCAAGTATTTTTGATGGATTTACTGCCAGCTTCTTCACAGCATCGGATAAAGATAACACCTTAGTTTTCACAAGATACGTTATAGTCAACGGCAGTATTGTTTCCAATCCAATAATCCCAAACGGTGCGTACCCAAACTCTTTATTCTTCTCTTCATCAGTATGCGGCGCATGATCACTTGCGATACAGTCTATCGTTCCATCCGCAATACCTTTTTTTATTGCTGCAACATCCGCGGCGGTACGCAGTGGAGGGTTCATCTTAGCGTTTGCATCATACTTCTCAACAATCTCGTCGGTAAGCGTAAAATAATGCGGTGCAGTTTCTGCTGTTACTTTCACCCCGCGCCGTTTCGCCTGGCGTATAAGCTCAACCGACCCTGCGGTACTTACATGCGCGATATGCAGTATACCGGTAGTTAGTTCCGCGAGCATAAGGTCACGGGAAACCATTACTTCCTCAGCTTCGCTTGGTATACCCTTAAGCCCAAGTTTTGTGGAGGTAAACCCTTCATTCATCACACCATCAACACTAAGATCAATATCCTCGCAATGCGCAATCAAGGGCAACCCAAACATTTTTGCGTACTCCAACGCACGGCGCATAACCTGTGCGTTCATGATTGAATGCCCGTCATCCGAAATTGCAACCACCCCGACTTTTTTTAGTTCACCGATTTCCGCGATCTCTATACCTTCCTGTTTCTTAGTCACCGCGCCAATAGGATGAACATTCACCACGCCTTCATTCTTAGCTTTGAGAAGTATAAACTCTACTGCCGCCTGGTTATCAGTAACAGGATGCGTGTTTGGCATACAACACACGGTTGTCACACCACCAGCTGCAGCTGCGCGTGTTCCGGACTTAATAGTTTCCTCATCCTCTTCTCCGGGTTCACGCAAATGCGTGTGCATATCAACTAGGCCGGGGATAACTATTTTGCCGGTAATATCAATAACTGTTGTTGTATCACCCGGAGGCACGGAGATTGACTTCCCAACTTTCTTAACTTTCCCGCCGGAGATATAAACATCAAGTTTCGCGTTAACGCGGTTAACCGGATCTACCACCGTACCGTTTTTCAGTAATATATCATTATTCATAAATTAACCCTTCGATTTACTCTACAACATCCGCGGTAGCAGTTTCCCCTCCAGCAAGAAGGAACAGTACTGCCATACGTACCGCTATACCGTTAGTCACTTGTTCGTAAATAACAGAATTTACACCATCCGCAACATCTGACGTTATCTCAATCCCGCGGTTCATTGGGCCGGGATGCATAATAATAACGTCATTCTTAGCTAACGCCAACCGTTCCTCATCAATACCATACAATAAACTGTACTCACGGATTGACGGGAACAAATTTTCTTTCTGCCGTTCAAGCTGGATACGCAATATATTAATCACATCTGCTGACTTAATCGCTTTATCCAGGTTATACTCAACTTCCACGCCATTAATTTGTTCAACATATCCCGGTATTAACGTTGACGGCCCGCAGACGGTAATCCGTGCACCAAGTTTTGTGAGGCCCCATATATTTGACCGTGCAACACGGCTGTGAAGTATATCACCTACGAGCACAACTTTTTTTCCTTTAACAGACCCCATTTTTTCACGGATTGTAAAAATATCGAGCAACCCCTGGGTTGGGTGTTCATGCCAGCCATCCCCCGCGTTGATCACTGACGCTTTGATTGTCCGCCCGAGTAAATGCGGCGCTCCGGACATCCCGTGACGGATGACCACGAAGTCAGCTTTCATTGCCTCTAAAGTTTTACCGGTATCCACCAGTGATTCACCTTTTACAACACTGGAAGTAGCCACCGCAATATTTACGGTATCAGCGCTTAACCGTTTCGCTGCAAGTTCGAATGACGTGCGTGTACGTGTTGACGCTTCATAAAACAAAAGCACAATAGTTTTCCCGCGGAGAGTTGGAACTTTTTTTATGGACCTCGTAAATATTTCTTTAAACGGTTTAGCGGTATCGAGTATAAGCTCGATCTCCTGTTTTGACAGGTACTCAAGCCCAAGAAGGTCTTTACTTATTAACCTTACCATCATTTCTTCCCTGAAATTAGTTCTACTTTATCCACACCATCAACTTCTGCGAGTTTAACAGACACATACTCATTTTGTTCTTTTGTCTGCACAACTTTCCCGACAAAGTCAGCCTGAATTGGCAACTCCCGATGCCCACGGTCGATTAGTACCGCTAACTGCACACGTTTGGGACGTCCAAGATCGGTTAAACAATCCAATGCTGCGCGTACACTACGCCCGGTATACAACACATCATCTACCAGCACAACAGTACGTTTTGTGATATCAAACATAATATCCGTACCCTTAACTACTGGATGCTCACTTATTTTGTTTAGTTTACCAAGTACATCATCACGGTAAAACGTTATATCCATAATCCCAAATGGAACATTAATTTCCTCAATTTTCCTAATTTCTTCAACGATCCTGCGGCCGATATACTCACCCCTAGTACGGATACCTATAATCACAAGAGTGCTTAATTCACCATTATTCTCAATAATTTCATTCGCTAACCTCCGGATGGAACGCTGAATTTCTTTTTTCTTCATCACCAACGTGGTTTGAGTATTCACTTCTTCACCTGCGATTTTATATATTTTACATAACCCAGTTTATCAAGATTTATAGCTTTTTCTTCAACCTGTTTCCCTATTTTTTTGCGGTAGTCCGCAAGTTTTATTGCCAACTTTTTATCATCCACCGCAAGAATCGATACTGCGAGTAATGCCGCGTTCTTTGCGTTGTTTATCCCCACTGTGGCAACAGGGATACCTGCCGGCATCTGGACAATAGAAAGTAATGCGTCAAGCCCTTCAACAGCCGCGCTTTTTATTGGAACACCGATCACGGGTAGGGTTGTGTAAGAAGCAATAACACCGGGTAAATGCGCTGCCTGTCCTGCAATCGCGATAAACACCTTAGCCCCTGAAGTTTCATACTTTTGTATGAGCTCAACCACCCGTGCGGGTGTACGATGCGCTGAGGCAATAGTGATGTAGTTTGGAATACCGAACTGTTCAAGCGTGGCGGTTGCATCCGCCGCTATTTTTAGGTCAGAATCACTGCCGAGTATTATAACTACTCTTACGTTTTCCATCTTGGGATTGTATTTTAGTAAACCCTTCCGTTATTGTCAAACATCTATATACATAAAAAAAATTACTACTTCACATTACTCTCATACCACTTTTTCGCTGCGCCAAGCTGATCCGCTGCGGAGATAAGTTTATCCTTAACTTCCGGCAGAGTCGGCCTCCACGGTGTCTGCATAAAACCTTTTAACAACCCTTGATTCAAATTCTTAGCGCAATACTCAACAGTCATCTGCATATTAGTATCATTATAATAATTACTCCCCGCTGCGACATGTTCATACCCTGCGTCCTCCAACTTTTTATACGCTGCTACATAAGTCCTATACGGTTCAGGTGCAGTATTAACATCGAAATACAAACTATAATACCAGTTGTTCTGAAGGACACTTTTCGGCATTTTATTTACAAACATCTCCGGGTGTTTCCATATATAGTCTGACCACACCCATGCCCGTGCGCCGGTACGTTCTGCGCAGTCAATATAAAAATACAAATCCTTCCACCATAATCCGAACTGGCGGATAACAATAAACTCCTGATACTTCTGATGCGCCAGAGTTTCTTCATCCATCCCGAGGTGGAAGTACTCCGGCTGGCCGAAGATATCACCCACTTCTTCAATAATTTCTGATACTACTTTGTAATAGATATCCGAAGACACCATATGCGCATACTTACCCATCCACGCGTCGTGTGTTGCTGAAAAGTTTAATTTCGGTATTGGAGTGATACCCAACGCGCGGATAGCATCAATTTTTTTCTTGAACTTATCTATACTCCATGCACCGCGAATCGCGATCTCGGGATGGCTCTCAAGCTTAACCCCGTCCCCAACGTCGATAAGCAGCATATTACACCCGTTTTTCGCTAATGCCTCGACAGTAGCATCCCACGTTTTTTCGTCAGTCCTAAACTTATTTTCTTTAGAAATATGCGGCCTCTGGAAGTCAGGATTATTCCAGTCAACCCACATGTTGAAACTCAAGTGTATCAGATATGACCAAATCATAATATTTTATTTCCCTTCCACAATATTTTTAGCTTTCCCCAACAATACCGCCGCGGCTTCAAGATGGTTTTTTTCATGTTTTAGCGTTGGATGCCAGGGCGTCTGCATAAACCCTTTCAACCTTTCAGGTGAAATAATCTTTGAGCAATACTCCGCAGTCATCTCCATATTTTCAGGACATGAATAATTACTCCCGGTCGGCACCTGGTCATACCCATGCTCCTCAAGTGTACGGTACGATTTTACCCCGAGAATATCATCACTAAACTTATTGCGGTAATACCAGTTACTCTGGAGAATATCCTTCGGCATTTTTTTTAGGAACCAATCTGGATGATCCCAAAGATAATCGGACCACACCCAAGCACGCGAGTTATTATCTTCCACACATTTTTGGAGATGATAAAGATCCTTCCACCACAGATTGTACTGCCTAATAAGAACATGCCGGAGAAACCGCTGGTTACTCATATTCTCTTCATCCATCCCGAGATGGAAATACTTAGGTTTTCCAAACAGTGAACAACACTCGTCAATCAAATCCCTGGTAACTTTATAATAAATATCTGTAGACAACATATAAGAATACTGCCCCAGCCACGGGTCGTGCATCGCAGAAAAGTTTAGTTTTGGTATCGGCATCATCCCGAGCTCACGTATTTTCTTTAGTTCAGCTTTAACTTTTTTCTTATCCCATGCACCAGGTACTGAAATCTCAGGATGGCTTTCATATTTTACAGCATCCCCGACGTCGATGATTAACATATTACA
>JBBAAG010000114.1 GCA_041658405.1 Elusimicrobiota bacterium | reverse complement strand
TGCCGCATGGAAACTTAAGTCTAAAGGAGGGGCTTTACAAGAGTTAAAAGAAGTTGCTATATTGTCTGAGTGAGGTCAAACTCGCTGAAAAACTCCGTCATAAGAAAATAAAGTAGATGTAAGATATAACTGAATTCCTATTATCCAAAGCGAGAAAAAAATATTTTTATATATCATATTCATTCCTCATCTTTCTTGACTATTTATTTGTTCTGCTTTTTTAATTTCTTCTTGAATCTCTTGATATTCTAATTCTTGTAATCTCTTTTTGCTTTTCTTATCTCCCTTTTGTTGTAAAAGACTTTCACCTATTTCTTTTACTCTCGGATTATTTGATTTGAGCATTTCTTCTATCTTCAATTCTAGTGATTCTTTCTCACCAAAATAAGTTGCTAAATAAAACGCAGCTTTTGAACGAATTTCCTCATCTTCATTCTTTGTAAGTTCTATTAAAACAGATTTGCCCAGTACATCATCAAAACATTTTCTTTTTCTATTTTCATCATAAAATAAGATATCTATATTACCTTTTCTCGCTTCTTTTGTTATACCCGGTAAACCTGTTATTTTGTCACCTAATCTGCATAAAGCCCAAGCCACTTTTACTTGAACTTTTTCATCTTTATCATTTAATGCACTACGAAGTATGGTTATTGCTCTTTCATCCCCAGAACTCAATAGATTGGCTGCTGCAAGACGATAATCAGCATCTTTATGTTTTAAATATTTCTCTAATATTTTTAATTGTTTAGAATCTTTAGGATTATAATAAAAACCTGCTAAACTAGGACAAAGTTTTAATTTTCCTTCCCTTTCCAATCTTTTCAATCTTTCTTGTGTGGTTCTTTTACTATCTTTAGTTTCAATATTTGTTTTATCGTTTACCACAGTTCCTGTTGAAATTTCTGCTCTTGCACAGTTTACAATACTAAAAGTTAAAATTGTTACTAAAAACAACTTCTTCATAAACAATCCCTCCATTTTTTAGATATATTTTAATGCTCTTTTACTTTATTAAAAATATAACCTCGTTTGGTTGTCAATATTCTCAACGCGGGGCTGGCTATCTATAGGTATCACACCGGTACAATACGTAAAACTTGACGGCCAGTATATTTTGTTCCACCACAAAATTTTCATGCTGCCCGGTTGGTTGATTGTGTCTATATTTGTCAACACGCTGCCTGGCTCCATAAAGTCTGGTTGTTTGGTTTCCAACTCGTGTATAGAGTCTACTTCAAAATCGTAGGTTGTAACGTTACCCGCTTTGTCCCATGCTTTGATATATATAAATCCTTTGTCCGGCAAGTTGGTAACACTGTACGTATGGCTTTGCCCGTAATTCGTATAGTCAGGATATGGCAGTATCGCTTCGCCGGTATCTGGATTGTCTTTCCTTACTTCTATCTTGTCTATTCCTGAACCGTATTTATCGTCGTCAACCATAATATAAACTGTAGTTGACCCTGTTACCTCGCCTCGGTAAATAATATCACCAACTTCGCTACCTACCCTCTCTCTTACCACAACTTCCGGTGGACGCATATCTTTGACTTCAAAATAAAACAAATTAATATTGCCAGCTTTGTCCCAGACTTGCACAAATATTGGGCACTCAGTTACTGTGTAAACAAAATTATTATCGCTTTGAACATAACCTTCTATTTCTTTATTAAATATTAGTTCTCCTACATCAACTTTTCCTTTCCAGACCTTTATCTTGTCTATCCCCGAGCCGTTTGTTTCCTCGGTAACCATGATATATACTGTGGTTGATTCACTCAGCCCGCGGGGGGAAATTGATTTACTGCTACTGTTATAAACATCTTCTTTCGCTTCTCTTACCTGTACCTTTGGTTTTGTGGTGTCTATCTTAAACTGGTGAAGAGTGTCGTTACCTGCTCTATCATATGCACGAATTGTATAATTTCCATCTGCAAGATTATCTAATTCGGAAAGATCATTGTCAGAGGAAGTATAAATGTATTTATCAACAATACCAGCGGTTAGATTATTATCACCTAAACAGTTACCCTCTGAAGGGCTACCTTGCCATAATTCTAAACGCCAAGGACCGGAAGATATATCTTTGACTTTAATTTTTATTTTTTTTATATTCGCAACACAATTATCAAGAATTATATTATTATCAATTGCATTTAGAACAGTTATTTCAGGATTGTCAATATAAGATGCTCGAAGCCTATTTCTCTGGTCACTGGGATAAAGAAGTTGGGATCCAGCTTTAAATATCATTAAATCTGTTTGAGTTTTAATATTATTACCTAAAGTTAATATCGGAACATTATTCTCTGCATAGCAAAATTCCACATAAGCATCAGAACGCATCGCTTCAATTTCTTTTAATTCAAGAACTCCCGGACAATCACCCAAATTATCATCCCACTCAATATATTGGTTAATAGGATTTAATACATAGGTTATTGCGGGAATTTTACTTCTAACGTCAAAAGCCGTATTAATAATTGCCTGTCTTTTCTGCAAGGTTAAATTAATATCGTTTAATGTATATGCTCCGTAATAAGAACCGAATACATCTACAAATGATTGAACAGTAATTGTATTAAATCCTACTGGTCCACTTAATTCTGTCATAAGATGATGGTTTTTATTAGTCGGATCGCCGGTTCCATAAGACCAATAAATTCCGCCATGTTCGTCTACAGGTATATTCAACTGCCGAAATTCAATATCTCCTCTTTCCTGCGCTACTGCATTACCTGTAACAGCAGAATGAACCCGAGTTGAAAATAGCATTTGCAAAAAAATAGTAAAAACACATAACCAATGAATTTTTTTAAAATTACTTGGGTTCTTTTTTACCTTTATTTTTTCTTTTATCATTTTCTAACATAAACTCCTTTATTTTTATTGTTGTTTCAATCATTTTTTCTTTTATTTTAAGAACATTTTCTTTTTCTGTTATTTTTTCTAAAATATTGACAATCTGTTGCTGATCTATATTAGGATGTTGGGAACCTATCAACAAGGGGTTAATACACATCTCCCTAACTTTTGGATTCGCATGTTCTATCTTTTTCAATAATATTGGAACTATTTCATCGGTCATAAAGGAGCTACTCATATTTATTACTTCTAAAGCCATTATAAGGTCTTCACCATCAGATTGTTCTATAAATTGGTTAAGCTTTTTTCTGTCTATACAAGAAGAAACATCTGGACTAAATTTTGAATTTACAGAAGGGAATTCTGTATTAGGTTCATCTAACTTAAATTCTTTAATGCGTTCAAATACATATGGAAGATATTTATAGTCCCGTAACGATTTTGATGCATTAACAAAAGCTTTTCTGTTTTTTGTGGTCTTTAAAATGTTTAACACTTCCGGTAGGCCTTTCTCTCTACTAGCTCTATCGAGATATATGGCATGCTCTTCCTCAGGAATGATTCCCTTATCACATAGTTTCTTAACCTCATTAAATACTTCATCTCCATAAACTCCATGTGGACTACCTAATCGCGATAAAGCACGTTCTCTTAACTCATTTGGTCCTTCTTTAAAAATATTAAGAATATATTTTGTGGATAACAAGTCGCCTCCATGTTTGGTTAATATATCAATAATGTATAAACGTGACATTTTCGTGATTTCATCTTTCCCTTTCAATGTCTCAATTATGTCAATTAATTCTTTAGACATTATTTCTTTTGTTTTTTGATTTGGGAATATTCTTCCGGGCCACGTATTCCCTAATGTCATTAACCCAAATTTTAACTTTCCTAAAGCATTATTTCTTTCTTCCGGATTACCAGTCCTTATGCTTGGTAATTCTCTTTCCAACAATTCTTGTATTTTTGGGTTTTCATCCATAAATTTAGATTCTTGAGATTCGATATGGGATATAAATATCGTCTCTATAATCAAATATAATAAAATAATTTTGACAAACCTAAATAAACGAGACAATTTTAACATTCTATAATTCCTATCCCCCTTAAATATTTTTAAGCCTTATATTCAACAACACTTCCTTTTTTAAAATATAACCTCGTTTGGTCGCCAATCTTCTCAATAGGTTTCTGGTTATATGCAACAGGTATCACATCGGTACAGTACGTAAAACTTGACGGCCAGTATATTTTGTTCCACCACAATATCTTCATGCTGCCCGGTTGGCTGAGTATGTCCATGTTTATCAACGTGCTGCCGCTTTCTGGCTTCATCACAAAACCTCTCCTGCTTCCGAGACACTTTAGGTACGACGTTAACCATGTTTTCTTCTAAAAAACTATCCGTTATACCTTCTAAAACCTTGCACTTAAATTAAATCTTTAGTTTGGCGTTGATCTCCGATGTCCTTTAACTCTAATTCTATGTCCTCCAACTTTTTTTGTATACCCTCTAACAGGAACAATCTTTTGTCTTTGTTTAACATACGTTGAGGTTTTTGTTTTTGCCATACATTGTTTCCCCCTTGATATTATTTCGCCACTACAACACTGCCGGTGACCAGTTTGCCGTTCGCCTTGAACTGGTAAATGTATACGCCGTTAGCGACGGGCGTGCCGTTGTCGTCAGTACCGTCCCAGCCGGATGGGTTGGATATACGCCGTACCACTCTGCCCGAGAGGTCACAGATTGTTACGTCAACGTTTTCTTCCCGGCCTTGCATTAACCGTATACTTAAGTACCGTGTTATCCCGCTGAAGGTTGCATTATCGTTTCTCCCGTCATGGTTGGGTGTAATAATTTTCTCCCCAGGCTTAAAGTTGAGGTTCGCGATTTCTGCTTCCAACGCTGCAGTATCGTTTGTCATCATACCAAACCGTGAACCTGCAGCATCTGCTTCCGGCGGGGTTACTACCGGCCCAACTACGCTTGCCTTGCCGTTGAGTACCGCAGAAGCGATACACGCATTACCCGTGATCATACCGTTGCCGTCCATCACAAGGTCGTATTTCGGAGCGTATATTGTCCCGCAAATTGTGCCGTTGACCAATATTTTGTTATCCGTAACGTTATGGCAGTACAACGCAAGTGCGTACTTGTCATTGTCAGGGTTGAGTTTCGCTGTACCGTCAACCATAACCTTGCCTGTGACAAATATTCCAACACTACCGTTTTCGCTGTCTATCTTTACTACAGCGTTACCAGAGAGATTTATCGCGGTAAAGTAGTATGTTCCCGCAGATAGCGTTAGCACGTCGCCGGAACGCACTACCAAAGAGCCGGTTTTGTCTACTGGGTTCACGCCTTTTAACGTAAGCCCGATTGTTGCGTTATCATTCGTTTGTTTTACTTGTTCATAAACACCTGCCAGGTTGAACGGTTCGGTGTTCACCGTCTCGGTGGTTATAGTAACAGTCCCCGAGATATTCGTGTTCTTGGGTGAACGTTTGATGGATTGCGCTATAACGTCGCCGTCCACACCGCCGGTACCATTGAGTGTTAACACAGTGTTCGTAAGGATTGAGCCGGTAACACTGCTCCCGCCATTGAGGGTTACCTCGCCACTAGACATTAACGCATACGCTGCGTTGTTGAGTACCGCAAGTTGTTGTTCTTTCACAGCTTCAATGTTACCTGCGTAGTCTACGCTGTACCACTTAACCGTGTGTTGCCCTTCGGTGAGTGTCAAAGCGTCGCTATACTCTATGTACTCCCCCATATCTATTGAGTAGTACGTTGTGGTTATGCCAGAAATCGTGTCTTCCCCGCTAAACATCAACGGCGTGCCTGTGTTTATCATTGTCATACCGTCAAGCGGGTACGATTGGCTGCCGTAGCATAAACTCGTTACCGGCGGGGTGTTGTCTACTGTAATATTATTAGACTTAACCTCTTCGCGGTTGCCAACGTTGTCTACAGCGTAGTAGTGCAGCACAACCTCGCCTTCGGTCGTAAATGATAACGGTACTTCAAATTTTGTGTATTCAGTTGAAATACCTATTGCATACCAAGTTTCTCCAACCCCTGATGACACGTTGTTCACCACAGGATCATTGGAAACTAATGTAACCGCAGTTTCGCTTGATACAAACATCCTATCCCCTTCGATATGGCTTGGACCTCCAAGGGATACACTGCTAACCGGCGGGGTAAGGTCAATTTTTACAGTTCCGCTATGCGGGACACACGTGTTGTTACTCTTATCCGTTGCAGTGATTGTGTATGTGTACACGCCATTGGGGACTGTGTTACCGCTATTATCTTTCCCATCCCAGGATTCGGTGTTCACACCAAGATCACGCCGCGTGTTTTCTACCAATGCCCTTACTAACTGGTTGGCGTTATCAAATACTGCGATACTTACTTTCGGGATGAATGCCGCAAAATTGTCGGTCAACTTGTATTCCAGTGTTGTGGTATCGCTCACACCGTCTGAGTTAGGTGAAAATACCTGGGGTACCGCTGCAACATCCGTTATTTCCGGCGGTGTGTCGTCATAACAGGTTAGTATCGCGTATAATGATAACGAGGTTACCTCCGCTACGATCCTGTGGTTCAGCGTATCAACGTACTGGTTGGGAAGTTCAACCCACTGGTAGGTACCCTCGGGGTGTAAGACGTACTTATACACCTTGAGTTTATCGCCGTACAACATCGGGTCGTAGTCAAACATCAGTAATGCCGGGGTAGTAAACACCGTACCGTCAGGGTTGATATCATAAATCGTGCTTTGCAGGAATTGTTGTTCATCACCCATGCGGATTGAGAGTAATGCCTGAGATTCTTGTTCCTCGCTTGGCGCGGTGACGGTTATCACCGGCGCTGCGGAGTTATACATTAATGTCACTACCGGCGCAGGCTCGGCGCTTACCGCTACCTGCGTATTGGTTTGTATTACCGTAATACTCCCGGATACAGACGTTTTATCCGTGCCTTTACCTACTGTTATACGGTATGAGTACACGCCTTCCCCAGCGTTTATGCCGGTACTATCGTACTTCCCGTCCCATGTGAACACATAACTCCCCCCTGCGCGGGAAGAGTACACCGCTGATTTTACCACTGTGTTTGATATATCAAGGATTTGTTCAGTAACACTTGTTGTCGTTATCCCTGCGGGTAAGGAAATCGTGTAGTTAACCTCCACGGTTGTTTCGCCGGCTGAACGCTCAAGTATACCATCGGTTGATACGTTTGTGATAACCGGTAGCCCGGCAGAAACTTTTATATTGCCAATCGTCGCAGGCTTCACTTCGTTCGCATAACTTTCTGCGGTGATTACACAACTGTATATCCCGTTTGCTACCTGCTGTCCAGTACCGTCTTTCCCATCCCAGGACAGTTTCTTTATCCCACCGGGCTGTGCTATAGAATCCACGAGTTTAAGTTCGCCAACAATACTCCCGCCTTTAATTCTTATAGTCACAGCCTTACAGTGTTCAGTTAGTTCGTAGTAAATATTTGTCACCTGCCCGAGGGTGGGGTTAAACTCCGCGGGGCTTATGCCGGTATTACGGATATCCAATACGTTGTTGTTCACCACAACTGTAGGTACTGCGCTATCCGCGGTATTACCGAGTTTATCGTATACCTTTGTTTTTAGACTATACTGCCCATCAATTTCTGCGAGGGTAGCCCAGCTATAACTTTCGCTGCAACCCACTGACGCTATGGGCTGGACTACGGGGTTGGTTATTGTGTTTCTTAAAACACCGTTAACGTAGTACTCAATCTTGCCTATT
>JBBAAG010000113.1 GCA_041658405.1 Elusimicrobiota bacterium | reverse complement strand
TGTTGATGACAATAAAATCGGGAATGTGATATCCGGAGTACGGATTTATGCGTTATACGAGCTTGAAGAAGTTATTAAAACATTCAGGATTGATATGATAATACTTACGGTACCTAGTGTGATCGCAACAGGGGTGCTTGAGAAATTGAAAGATACCGGGGTAAAAGGTATTCTGAACTTCGCGCCTATAAGGCTAAGAGATATCGGGGATATTGTTGTTAATAATATTGACCTTAGCATAGAACTTGAACGGTTATCATTTGGGTTGAAGAAGTAGTTGACTTTGGATGCTAATAGTTATAAAATAAGAGTTTATCAATGTTATATTTACTTATTTGAGGATATTAAATGTTAAAAAAAGTGTTGAGTTCGTTTGTACTTTGTGTTTTTGTATTCTCGGTGTTTCCTGTGAATGTCAATGCGGCGGAGGGCGGTGTCGTGGTTGATAAGGAACGCGTTTCTCTTGCAGTGTTGAATTTTAAGAATGATAGCCCTAATAAAAATTGGGAGTATATGGGGAAAGCCATACCTGAGATTATCTCCACACAGTTGGCAAAACAAAGAAATCTTAGGGTAGTTGAGCGTTCACAACTTGATAAAGCGTTGGTTGAGATGAATTTAGGTGCTACCGGAGTAATTGATACCAATACCGCGCAGCAGGTTGGGAAAATGATTGGCGCAAAAGCTATTGTCATCGGGAGTATAACGCAGTTAGGGAAAACTATTAGTATCAGTTCACGGTTAATCGATGTGGCAACGGGTGAAGCTATAACCGGGGCAAGTGTTAAATGCGAGAATGAGTCTGAACTTGGGAATATGGTGGAAGAGCTTGCTATGCAAATCGTAAGAGCTGCATTGAAGCCGGATGAAATAGATAAAGATGTTGCTATACAGAATGCGAGTATCGCAACGCCACAGGGAGCGCAACAACAGCAAAATTCATCGTCAAATGCTTCTTTAAAGACGGCTGCATGGACATTGATCGGTGTTGGCGGTTTAGTTGCGGGGGGAAGTTTATTATACTCCGGCAGGCAGCGTGATGCACAGAAGGATTATGATGCAGCAGTAACACCGGAGAATACTGAAAAGTTTAAAAAGGAAACACAGGATGCTTATCAAATGTCTGTCTTAACCGCCGTGGTTTCCGCGGTATTCATTGCAACGGGTGGTATCATCCTTGCGGTAGTGCCTTCAGGAAGTGTGGGTGGTAGGCTTGGTAATAATATTGGTAACGGGACACTGGCATTACAATCATTTTCTTCGTCAAGTGATGCCAATGGGTTGATGATGGTATACAGGTTTTAAGAAAGATTATGTATAAACAAAATATGATTGGTACGCTAAGAAACGTTGTTTTCACGGTATTGGCAGTAATGCTTATAGGCGGATGCGCGGGACAGCCACAGTTTAAGAATCCTGTTGACCCGCTTAACTGGCCTAATCAGAAGCCGGTAGGATTGAATGCATCAAATATATCAGCAGGTGTTACTGATCGGGATATAACATTGCGTTGGACTGCGATGACAGGTGCAGTCAGGTATAGAGTTTACGCAGCTGGTGTGGCAACCGGATTGATAAGAGTGTTAGAAGTAGCTAATAATGTTGTACAGGTAGTTGACCGGCCGCTGACCAAGCAATTTTTCGCGGTTACCGCGATTAATAGCCGTGGTGATGAAACAGATAAAAGCGAGATTTTGATAGTTAATTAAAAAAATTTGAGTTTAATAAAGGTTGTTAGGTATGTTAAAAGACAAGTTGCATGAGAGTTTGCCAAGCAGCAATAGTACAAGTTTTTGTAAGGATAATGTAAAAGAAAATAGGAAAGATGCTGCTCCACAAAGTGTTACCCAGTCGTTGCCCAGCGAGTATGGCGAAACGTTGATGGTGGTGATGGCACGGGATCCGTTCTGGATGTTCTCGTATTGGGAAATCGCAAACGATAAACGTGATGAGTTCAAAAAACGTTTTGGTGATAATGTGTGGTTCAATAGCCAGTTAACCCTGCGGGTGTATGATATTACAGATGTTGAGTTTAACGGTTCTAACGCACATAGTTCTTTTGATGTTCCTATAAATAATCATACGGATAATTGGTATATCAATGTAAATCAGGCAAACCGTGATTATATTCTGGAACTCGGGATTAAAATACATGACGGTACGTTTGTGCCGATCGTAAGGTCAAACATGGTTATGATGCCGCGATACGGTGTATCGCCTTATACCGACGAGCAATGGGGTGTTTTGGAGATTGAGTTTGAACGTATACTCAAACTTTCGGGGATTGACCGTATCGGTAAGAGTTCAGAGGTTGCCCGCGGGTTGATTGAAAGATGGAAGTATTTGATGGATGTAAACAATAAATCCTTGTCTTCCATAGGAATCAGTAGTTGGTCACGGAGGGAGAAGTTAGAGGACCAGTTGCCTCAGGGGCCGGTGACAGATTTTTGGTTGATTGCGGATACAGAACTGGTTGTTCACGGGAAAACTGAACCAGATGCGGAAGTAACTGTCGCTGGGATTAATGTAAAACTTAATCCCGATGGTACGTTCTCCGCCAGGATAAGCCTTACTGAAGGACAGCATGAAGTGCCTGTAGTGGCTCATTCGCCTCATAAAAGAATGACACGGCAGGTGGTGTTTAAAGTTGACAGAAAGACAGTGAAATAGATGTATCCAAAAGGTAAGGAAAAAGGATATTGGTGTCTCGTCCTGCATGCACATTTGCCGTTTGTACGGCATCCGGAATATGAAGATTTTCTTGAGGAAGATTGGTTGTACGAAGCGATTACCGAAACATACCTGCCATTTGTAGATATCTTCGACCGTTTACTGGAAGAAAATATTGATTATCGGGTTACATTATCAATTTCGCCGCCGTTGATGAATATGTTGACTGACGAACTTCTTATGTCAAGGTATTTAAAGAAACTTGATAAACTTGTTGAACTTACGGAAAAAGAGTTGGTACGGACAAAGTTTTTGCCTGAATTCCAGGATACGGTTAAGATGTACCACGAAAATCTTCAGCGTTACCGCTCTATTTTTCGTGATAAGTATGGATGTAATATTTTAACAGCGTTTAAAAAATTTCAGGATGCCGGGAAAATTGAGGTGATAACCTGTTGCGCAACACACGGGTTTTTGCCGCTGGCAACACAGAAACAGTCAGTAAAAGCACAGGTATTTTTTGCGTGTGATACCTATGAACGCCATTTTGGGCGCCGTCCCCGCGGGATGTGGTTATCTGAATGCGCGTATGTTCCCGGGGTTGATGAAGTGCTGGTAAGCGAAGGCATACGGTTTTTCTTTTTGGAAGCCCATGGGGTGTTGTATGCCACGCCGCGTCCGAAGTATGGCGTGTTCGCACCAGTATTTACGCCATCCGGGGCGGCGGTATTTGCGCGGGATATTGAGTCCGCTCAGCAGGTGTGGTCCGCAGAGATTGGCTATCCCGGTGATGTGGACTACCGCGAATTTTATCGTGATGTAGGGTATGACCTTGAGTATGATTATATAAAGTCGTATCTCCATAACGATGGGGTGAGAAGAAATGTTGGGTTGAAGTATTTTAGGGTATCCGGTAAAGTGCCGTTATCAAAAAAGGAGCCGTATAATCCAGCTTGGGCACGTGAGAAAGCTGCTTCGCATGCCGGGAATTTTATGTTTAACCGCGAGAAACAAATTGAGCATTTAGCTTCTATAATGGACCGCAAACCAATAGTGGTTTCGCCGTATGACGCAGAACTTTATGGGCATTGGTGGTTTGAAGGCCCGATGTTCCTGGAATACTTATTCCGTAAAATGTATCATGACCAAGGAAATGTCCTCCCGGTTACGCCGATTGAGTATCTAAAAGATAATCCTGCAAACCAGATTGTGCAGCCCGCAGCGTCGTCTTGGGGGGATAAAGGGTATTTTGAGGTATGGCTTAATGGTACGAATGACTGGATTTACAGGCATCTTCACGCTGCACAGAGAAGGATGGTGGAGGTAGCGGAACTGTTCAATGATACTACGGAACATCTGCAGGTAAGGGTGTTAAATCAAATGGTTCGCGAGTTATTATTGGCGGAATCAAGCGATTGGCCGTTCATTATGGCAACCGGGACAATGGTGGAGTATGCTAATAAGCGTATCACCGATCATCTTGTTAGGTTTAATGAACTGTATTATAATTTGAAGAATGATCGTATTAATACTAAATTCCTGGAAGACCTTGAATGGAAAGATAATATTTTCCCGAATGCGGACTACAAAAAGTATACCCGGAAAAAGGTTTAGATAAATAAATATGCCTAATATTGGGATTGGCGAGCTTGTTGTCATACTTGTGATCGTGTTGCTGGTCTTCGGAGCGAAGAAGTTGCCTGAGATTGGACGCGCGATCGGGCAGGCAGTTAAGTCGTTCAAGGATGGGATGAAAAATAGTAGTGACGGGGATGATGAGAGTAAGAACGGGAAAATATAACCTGTTGTGAATGATGATCTTGTCGGGCATCTTGAAGAGTTACGCGGACGGTTGATAGTTTCACTCATTTTTTTTATTCTGGTAATAGTGGTAGCATATCTCAACATTGATATCATACTGAAACACCTGTTGTCATTATTCAATACTAATCTAATATTTATTTATCCTGCGGAAGCGTTTGTTGTACGTCTGAAAATCGCGTGTTATGTAGGAGCAGGAGTTGCGATGCCTGTGTGGATTTATCAAATCTGGAAATTTGTTACTCCCGCGCTTTACAAAAATGAAAGAAAAATGTTGTTAATCCTCCCGTGGTCATACTTGCTGTTTGTCTTAGGCGTATTTCTGGGAATAAGATATGTGTTGCCGAAAGGGTTGAGCGTGCTGCTTTCTCTGGGCGGGCAGTATATGACACCGTATATTTCTGCAGATGCATATGTATCATTTGCATTTTTTGTTTTATTATCTTTTGGGGTTATGTTTCAGATACCGTTGGTTGTGTTCATGCTTCTAATATCAGGTGTTGTAAAAACTGTTCAGCTGGGGTATGCAAGGCCGTATGTTATCGTAGGAATATTTGTGGTATCAGCATTCCTTACCCCGGGGCCGGATGTGTTCTCCCAGTTAATACTTGGCACACTGGCATATTTGTTGTTTGAACTAAGTATTTTTATATGCAGGTTTGTTATAAAAAAACAGTAGTACTGTATTACGTGTTTTATATAATAAATAGGTAATAGAAGAAGAGTCGAGGATTAATATTAAGGAGGGAGTAGATGAAGATGGAATTGTTTTCTTGCGGTACTGTTGTAGGTTTGTTATTAGTTTTGTTGGGTATATCGATTGTACTAAAAGCGTTTGGTATAAATTTTCCTGTAATGAGAATCGTACTTGCGCTGATACTTATTTATTTTGGTATACGGTTACTTATTGGATGGGACTGGAATTGCTGCAGAAGAGGTAATAGTACAGTGTTTGGTGAAACAAATGTTGTGGTGAACGATACGAATATTAGTAAAGAATACAGTGTAGTGTTTGGCCAGGGTAAGTTTGATCTCTCAACTCTTACAGTGACTGATAAGAATAGGGAGCTTGAAATCGCAACAGTGTTCGGGCAGGGGACTATAATACTTAATCCCGCAGTACCGGCAGTGGTAAAAATAGATTCTGCGTTTGGGTCAGGGAGAGCGCCGGATGGTAATATTATCTCATTCGGGAGTTATACTTATAAATCAAAAGCCTATAAGGAAAACGCGCCGGCGTTAGAGATTGATGCGAACGTGGTATTCGGTGAACTCGTAGTTAAAAACGCGGAGTAAACAATTATTTTTATGATGAAAAAAAGTGATTATATTAGGTGTACGTTAATTACCGCATATTTCTTTCTCTCTTTAGGCGGGTTGTTGCTGCATATGAGAATTCATCCGGTTTCTAAGGATATAGAAAACTTTATACCGGCAATCTGTGGAGTACTATCGACGGTTGTATTACCATTAATGTTTTGGTACGTAAAAACTGTGCCATACGCGTATATTATCAACGGAATGACAGTTATTATAGGTATTATCACGATGGCGCATTTTTCGGCCGTACGGTTTGTTCCGCCGATAGGGTTGTATGATATATTGGTAGGATCGACATTAGCGGATATTGTTATTCTGCTTGGTAAGTTTGCTGTTGGTAAAGCAGTATATGACCTTACATTATCAGCTTCGAGTATGGACCAGCCAAGGAAGGTTAATACGCTGAGGTTTCTTAATATGGGTTGGTGGGTGATACACCTTGCGCTAATGTCACTGGCATATGTTTTAGGTAGAATATTGTGGAAATAGGGGGCGTATTTATAATGAAATATTTTATGTTATTCAAACCCGGGTGGTGGGTATTGCACATACTGGCAATCATATTTATGTTCTGTCTAGGGCACTATGTAGAGTTTTAGTTGTACTGTATTTTTGTGGTTCAGTAGTATACCGCAGGAGGTGATAATATATGAAGTTCGCGAAAACGTCATTGTTAAACCTTGCAAAACTGTCGGATGGCGTTAAATCGTGCCGTATATCGTCGTATGACCATACCGGCGGGAATTCCGACCGCTGGGTGATACCCGCAGGCAAAACTTTAACTATCGCTGAGATCAGCGGGGCAGGGTGTATACGGCATATATGGATGACCACCAGTGATACTGATAATAATCTGCGGAAACTGGCGTTAAGAATGTACTGGGATGAAGAAAGTTCGCCGTCAGTACAATGCCCGTTAGGTGATTTTTTTGGGTTAGGTCACGCAAAAGCTGTATATTTTCAGTCATTACCAATTCAGTCGTCATATCTCGGGATGAACGCGTGGTTTGCTATGCCGTTTGAAAAAAAGGCGGTTATCACAGTTACCAACGATGGGGATAAGGATACAATCCTATACTTTTATATCGACTACCACCAGTGGGATAAACCTAAAGACGGGTATGGGAGGTTCCACGCGAACTGGCAACGCAGGCTTTTACTGCAAGCCGATGCGCCGTCAGGGCCAAATGCTTCAGGGGTTGTGCAAATACTGAATAATACCGGGAAAAATAATTTTATTATTCTCGACGCTAAGGGTAAAGGGCAGTATGTTGGGTGTTTTGTTAATATTGATACCAACACACCAGGGTGGTGGGGTGAAGGAGATGATATGATCTTTATTGATGGTGAACCCTGGCCTCCGCGCCTGCACGGTACTGGGATGGAAGATTATTTCTGTGGTGCGTGGAACTATAACAAACTTGAACAACCATATAGCACGCCGTATTATGGGTATCATTTTAAGGGCAATTCTGATTACACAGGGAAGCATTCACAGTATAGGTTTCATATAGAAGATCCTGTATATTTTGAGAAATCAATAAGAGTTACTGTTGAACACGGTCATGCGAATGATCGTGTAGGGGACTGGAGCAGTACAGCGTTTTGGTACCAAACCGGGCGTACGGAACCGTTGCCGGAGATCGGTAACGCTACGGATCGGTTACCCTATGGATTTGGTAGTTTGGAACGCTGGCCAGGGAAAGATAGAAAGGACTTGCCATGATTTGGTCGTATCTAATACACCTTAGTTTTAACATGTGGACGGATTGGAAAAATCCGGAATACCCGAAGGGGTATCCTTTTGGGTCAAAGTTGAGGATGCAGTGTGACCAGCCTGTGTGGGATGCTACCCTGAAAAAATTGGCGAAAGCCGGATGTAA
>JBBAAG010000112.1 GCA_041658405.1 Elusimicrobiota bacterium | reverse complement strand
CGACAACCCGGGCTTGATTTTATCGATATTCTTTGTGAACCTCGGATCTGCAACGTACAGATCGCCTAGCCCGCGGAAAATTTCTAACGTACACTTGTAGAAACTGTCGGTAATATGCTGTTTCCACTCACCGACCACTTTTTGTACTTCCGGCGATTCAGGCGGGGTGTCCATCAAACCCGCTACTGTTTGGAATATTTCGCCGCCCCGCGACATAATCCGTTGCCAGTCCTGTTTTGAATACTTCGCGGTTCTTTTCTGGCTTTCTTTATACGCATCAGAATTGCCATATTTTTGTTTGACTTCCTCTGCGTATTGTTCTTGATGTTTCTCAATCTCGGTCATATCGAACGGTTGAAATTTTGTTTTGTTTACCATACTAACGTCCCCTTTTACTTAATCACTGCAATTTTATCTCTTACCACAAAAATGTTTTTGTTGCTGGTGCTGCTCAACACATACAAATATATCCCGCTCGCAACTTGGCCGCCTAAAGTATTATATCCATCCCATTTAATATTTTTTTCACCATCTTTGATGGAAGACTGCCATACTAGATCGCCGGTAATCGTATAAATTTTTAGGACAGCTTCCTGGACATCTAAATTGCTAAACACTATAGTACTATCCACTCCTATCCTGTATGGATTAGGATATATTTTCGTGTTCTGCAGCGGGGTGTTTATTCCTATACCGTCGCTCCAGTCGCTCCAATCCGAGTAATACCCCACTTCACTTTTTACTCGTACACGGCAGTAATATGTATTGTTACCCAAATCAGTACCAGTTATCCCAAAGCCTGTGCCTTCGCCGTCACACAGATCGGATAACCCTATTTGTGTACCAATTTGTATGTGATAAGCCACTAAATCACTTTCTGGATCAGTAACCGTACCCTTATTCCAGTAAAAATGAATGCTTTGTGTGTCCTTAAAAACCTTGTCAGCTTGTGGTTTGCCAGGTTTTCCTACTGGCGCAGTCGGGTCAAATCGTTTGTAGTAAATATCGGCACCGGGTTGGATTCGTTCATCGCCAAATAATAAGTGTAAGATCCCATTAACACTAATAAGTGAATCAGGAAGTGAATATGAAGGATTATATGTAAGCCGTATATCACTCCCCCAAGTTTCACCTTCATCAATACTTTTTTTGTAATATATATCACTGCCATTCCTATAATCGCTCCATACTAAATGTAACCCGTTTTGGTCACTCGTCATGATAGGACTTAAGGTACCTGCTTGATGAAACGTCAATCTTTTATCTTCACTCCAGGTTTTGCCATTGTCTTTACTATTCTTATAATATATTTCCGTATCGTTATTACTATACTTTGAGTCCGACCATACTAAATGTAAAATATTATTTACCGCCAGCAAGTATGGTTCGTAAGCAACTCCAGGAGCAGAAGTTAATTTAACTTCATTGCTCCAGGTTGTTCCATTATCTTCGCTATATCTGTAATAAAGCTCACTGTCTTTGAGAGAACCGCTGCTATCACGGAAGTCTGCCCAAACCAAGTGTAATACATTGTTGTTCAATGCGCTGCAACTATCCCAGGAATAGTGATCAGCATTAGTCAATCTTATATCATCGCTCCAAGTCAGGCCGCCATCTGTGCTTCGTTTATAATATATTTCATCGTTATATTTGCTTACTCTATTTTCACTCCAAAACAGATGAATACTATTGTCTTTATAGGTTAAAAACAGACGTTTAGCATCACCATCCCCATTGGTCAACCTTGTTTCATTACCCCAAGTCAAACCGCCATCTGTGCTTTGTTTGTAATATATTTCATAATTACCATCCCTATTGTCTGTCCAATAAAGACATAATGTATTATCCCATGAACAAAAACACATATTTAATAGAGTGCTACCAATTACAATCCCTGTACTATGAAATAACAAAAAATCAGATGTCCATGTTTTCCCATCATCTAAGCTCTTTTTATAGTACGTATATATGCCATCTGAAAGGTGTTCACCCCAAACAACATGTAAAATTCCTTCACCGTCTGCAGACATTTTTGGATATCCTACAGTATGATTGTTATAACTCAATCTCACATCCTGCGTCCATCCTATAGGAGATATTGACCCTGTTGAATTCACTGACAACGCTTTTACTACAAAGTTATTGTTGTTATCCATTTTCCAGTTAGTTCCTGAATATGATGGCTGTACAAAAAATGCTATTTCTAACAACAAAAACAATATTACCGTATTTTTCATATCAGTTAATTACTGCAATTTTATCTCTTACCACAACAACGTTTTTGTTGCTATCAAGTATACCAATTTTTTCGACAACAGAAATAATGATTTTTAGTAAACACCGTCATTTATCTCTCTTGCATCTATCTTATAATATCACCATAATAAAATAGAGTTTTCTATAAACCCAAACACTCCCGGGAGGCACGTGACAACGGTTTCTAACGAATGGTTCCCCGGTACGGTTGTAAACATATACGCAATCCCCAGTTCGTCAAGTTTTGCGCAGAACGTTTTGTTCATCAACAAATCGTACGCAGTATCCCCGGTTATAATAAAAACCTTTTTCCCTCTCAACCGTTCCGCATGTGTTACGGGGTTAAGTTCCACCCACTTGCTTTCATCACGGCCAATAATATCAAACGGTAGTTTGAGGTCAGATTTCCCTTCATACTTACTAACCGGATAGTCGAGCACGCCTATTATCGGTGCAACAACACTGAACCGTTCATTCCATCTCTCCGCGCAACGTGTACACCCATACCCACCCATACTCCATCCGGTAATCGCAGTACGTTCCGGTTTTGTCGATAATCCGTATTTTTTAGTAACTTCGTTATACACATCGTTGATTAAAGACAGGTAGTTTGACCCGGACTTCACTGCGCTGTCAATATACCACCCGTTCTCTGCGTTAGGGAAAACAATAGCATACTTTTGTTGTTCAATAATTCCCCGTGCAACAGGATGGGTGGTCAAACTTTTACTATTACGCCCCAGCCCGTGCAACAACAATACCCAGGGACGTTCTTTTTTAGGGACAATATTATCGGGGATGTATATATCGTACACCATTCCGCGGTTAAGCGCAGGAGAAAAATATTTTTCTTCTTTTATCATTAAAACCTATTTTTCAGGCGGCGGAGGACAATATACTCCACACTCAGGGTTATAATAAAACATCGCAGCATCCGGCTTCCCGTTATTCATATGTTTGATGATAACATGTGTTTGGTCAAGCCCGTCACAGGTTTCCATGGTTGCCGTATGAACACCAGTAAGTGTTATGGTTTCATTCCCGCGCAACGTAATGTTTGACCATACCATTGTAGAATCTCCCGGCATAGCATCACCTTTATTGTAAGTAACATATAGAGGAAACGGATACCACCACCTCTGGCATGACCCACTCTCGTAATACTCCTGTATCGCTGTAATGTCCAGGTTGTTGTATGTGCGGTTAGATTTATTAACTAACTTAACCTCAAAAGTCATAGGTAATCCTATATAATACCCCGCATACCCTTCTTCAGTATAAAAAAACGGATCTTTGTACACAACTGACACTTCAAGCCCTTTAAGTTCACCACAATGATTACCCATCTTCGGTACTTCTGCATTGACCATCACAGCGCAAGTAACCGCCGTAAATACTGCCAACATCAGCAGTTTAAACATTGTTTTCTTCATAATAATTATATTCCTTTCCATACATTATGTTATTACCATACAATAATGTTATAACTATATCAACAAAATTAATAGCCAACTTTCCCCATTTTTTCAAGTGCTTATTCATTGCTATTTTTTGTCATAACGTATATCATAAGAACCTTAATTAAGTAAAATAGTTATCGTGGATTATAATTAATGAATACAAAAAGTAAAACATACGAAATCGTTAATACCCATACCGGTAAGATAATAGAAACCCTTACCGCTCCATGGGCAAATGTTTATTATAGGGTACAAAAACTTAACTCTTCCGGGATAAAGGTATATGCACGTAAACCACAACCCGTGAAAGAAAGGTTTGAGCACAAACATCAAGCCACACATTCTCCACACGTTTTATGCTGTGACGCATGGACTTCCGGTAATCCCGGGCTCGGCGGGTGCCGCGTATGCGACCTACAAGGCAATACTTTAGATGAATGGAATTCTGATACACGCCATACTAACAACTACTACGAACTTACAGCAATTGGTTTAGCCATAAAATACGCAAAGAAACATAAGTATACCGACATATATTCTGACTCCCGCACGGCATTAGCGTGGATATACAAAAAACGTGTTTCCCGTGACACCCATGAACGTGATACTATCCAGGATATGATCCTTAAAATATACGGCATGTTATTGGGTTCAAACATAAAAATACTAAAATGGAACACCCAGAAATACGGCGAAATCCCGGCGGACTATGGAAGAAAATAATAAAAAAGTAGTACCAAAGATCAGTTTAAACCGGTTCCAGGACAAAAATCTTTGGCAAGCATCACTCCTTGGGACAAACCTCGCGGTTTCTATAGCAGTTGGGTTCGGGATAGGTTACTGGCTGGATAAATTGTTTAATACACCGCCATGGCTGATGATACTCTTCTTTTTCCTGGGTATAGCCGCCGGGTTCTGGCAAATAATTAAGTTTATGGTTAAGAAACAAAATAATGTTAAAAACAATACTTATAAAAACACTAATAATTAATGCAGTAACCGCTGCCACAGGATTTACGATTATCTCATTCTTGATAAATTTTCGTTCAGGAGCAGCATTAGTTGCGGGTATTATAATAAGTTGTTTCAGTATATACTTATTAACCCAACAGTTCAGCGCTATGGCTTCTAAACAAAACAAAAATTATGTGTTACACCTAATGTTAACCCTATTCCTGCGATTTCCGGTTGTAATACTACTATTATTTGTATCACTTGCAACACTAAAACTTCCTCCGCTTATTCTGGGGATAGGACTGTCTTTACCGGTAATTGTTTATATAATAACTCTATACTTGCAATCCACAAAGAAACAGTGAGTGTAAACCATAGAAAACTACCACTTTATTTTGACAAAGCAAGAGGTTTTAGTATATAATGAACTAATTATTCAGTTTATTGTTCACAGGTGCCCTGTTGTAAATGTTGTAGAAAGTATTGAGTAAAACAAGAAAATGTCGATAGTACCCGAACCCATACATTATAAGTTTCTCCCTATACCTCTGACACTGGCGATGACCTGGATTGTTTGGCTGATAATTCTTGTTACTTCACTTATAGCACGGTATAAATTTAAACCCGTCCCCGGTACCCTGCAAAATGTTATAGAATTGATACTAAACTTTGTATACGACCTGGCAAACACAACTCTTGGACAGGAAGCGCGGAAGTATTACCCTTTGTTTGCCGGTATATTTATTTTTATCCTAATCAGTAATTTAATAGGCCTGATCCCGGGGTTCACGTCTCCGACTTCTGACCTCCATGTAACCATAACTTTAGCATTAACTGTTTTTATTTATTACAACTACGTAGGTATCCGTAAACACGGCATCCTGGGTTACCTCAAACACTTTATGGGCCCGAAATTACCGTGGTATCTCGTACCGGTCAATGCATTGATGTTCGTCATAGAAATTATAAGCCATATCGCACGCCCGTTTTCACTGGCGATACGTTTGTATTGCAACATCTTCGCAAAAGAAGCATTACTTGGCTTCCTTGCGTTACTGATGACAATATTCCTGAACGACCCCACGCTGTTTACAAAAGCATTGGCAATAGTACCGCTACTATTACGCCCGTTAATAGTTTTACTGGGTATAATGGTTGGGGTGATACAAGCATTCATTTTTTTGGTATTAACGATAGTATATATCGCCGGCGCAACCGCGGCGGAGGAACACTAAGTAATTTTTGGGTTTAGGTCTAATGGAGAAAGGATTCAGTATGAAAAAGCCAGTCGTGTTATCAGTACTCGGGATGTTGGCATCAACAGCAGTTGCTTATGCAACACAGGCAGCAGGTGAAGCAGTACCAGCAGCGGAAACAGTATCAAAAATCAACCCGGCGGTAGTACCATACTTTGCGGCAACAGTTATCGCTGCAGCGTTTGGTTTAGCAATCGCAGCGGCGGTATGCGGTATCGGGCAGGGTATGGCAACTGCACGCGCGGTGGAAGGCATTGCACGCCAGCCGGAAGCGCAAAACCAGATTCAGCTTGCGATGATGATCGGGTTAGCCTTTATTGAATCCCTGGTACTTTACTGTTTATTTATCGCTATCATATTATTATTCGCGAACCCGTTCGCAAAATTGTTCATGTAATTAAATTTATGATAGAAATTAATGGCTTATTGTTACTAACACATATTGTAACATTCCTTATCGGCATGGGTATCCTCTGGAAATTAGCCTGGGGGCCGATCACGCAGATGATGCGTGACCGCGAAGAGCGTATCAAAAAAACTATTGATGACGCCGCTGCGTTACACCAAAAAAATGATGAGCTCAACCGCGAGTACGCAAAGAAAATCCAGGAGATACAAACCACTGTGAGTACAGCTGTAGCAAACGCTGAAATTGAAGGTACTAAACTCAAAGACAGCATCCTGGCATCCGCACAGGCTGACGCAAAAATGCTGGTAGAAAAAACCCGTACTCAATTACAACAGGAACGCAACCAGATGATCATTGAAGTACGTGAAGACGCTGCAAAGGTATCCCTGATGATAGCGGAAAAGCTGTTGAAACAAACAGTTGACCCTAAGATACAACAAAAATTTTTTGCTGACTTTCTTTCAAAAGTAGGGAAAAACACGGAGAATACGAATTAGCAGGTTATGGAAGAAACAATTTTATCTCAACGCTACGCCCATGGGTTTGTTAATACCATAAAAACCCCGGCAGAACTTATTTCCACGATGAATGAATGCGCGGAAATAAAGGCGTTATGGTCATCCTCGGATGAACTTAACACCGCGTTAAACCATCCGGCGATAAGTATCACCGAAAAAAAAGCTCTCTTGTTCGCGGTACTCTCACCGGCTATTGATAAACGCATCCTAAGTTTCTTGCATTTACTGATAACAAAAAAACGTATTAACCTGTTACCGTTGATGCTTGATAAAATAATTGAGTATATATATGACCGCCAGGACATTAAGCATGTTGAGATTGACACCGCAGCGGAGCTAAGCCAAGCGGAAGTTCAACAATTAACTCTGGCACTTGAGAAATATTTTAATAAAAAGGTATTAATGAAAATTAACCTTAACCCAACCCTAATTGCGGGATTGATAATAAAATATGACGACAATGTTATTGACAACACTCTGGCAACGCAATTATCTGCGTTACACCGTGTACTTGTCAAACAGCGTTAACGGACATAAAGAAGGACGGAATGAATTGTTATGGTAATTAAACCGGAAGAAATCACTGGGATACTGCAAAAACAAATTGCGGAGTACGAAACAAAACTTGAACTCAAAGAAGTAGGATATGTTATTCAGGTAGGGGACGGTATCGCGCGGATATTCGGCCTGCACAACGCGGTTATTGGCGAACTCCTTGAATTTCCCCATAACGTCTTTGGCATGGTACTAAACCTTGAACGCGAGAACGTTGGTTGCATATTATTCGGTGCGGATCATTTAATAAAAGAAGGTGATGAAGTTAAACGTACAGGTAAAGTTTTGGAAGTTTCCACCGGTAAACACCTTTTAGGCCGCGTAGTTAACCCTCTGGGAATTCCAATTGACGGGAAAGGAGACC
>JBBAAG010000111.1 GCA_041658405.1 Elusimicrobiota bacterium | reverse complement strand
AGTTGAAAAGTTTGAGTACAAACGCGGGTTTAAGTTTTCAACTTATGCTACATGGTGGATCCGTCAGTCAATCAATCGCGCAATTGCTGATCAGTCAAGAACGATTCGTATCCCTGTTCATATGAAAGAACTGATCTCAAGGATTGATAAGGTCGCACGTAAGTACCGCCAGGAAAAAGGGCGGGATCCTATGTTTGAAGAGTATGTCAAGTCATTACGTATTCCCCGTGATAAGATACGTGTTGTGTTATCAATCCGGCAGGAGCCGTTATCCCTGGCTATGCCGATAGGGGAAGACGGGGATTCGTATCTCGAGGATTTTATTGAAGATAAAAGTACGGATTCACCGCCGGTTATTGCGTTGGATTATCTAAGACGTAACGAAATAGAACGTGCGTTATCAACGCTGACCCAGCGTGAAGCTGAAATCATTAAATTGCGTTTTGGCGTAGGGACAGGGTATCCACGGACATTGGAAGAAGTCGGGCGGATATTTAGTATAACGCGTGAACGCGTAAGGCAGATTGAAGCAAAGGCGATACGCAAACTGCGTCATCCGGTGCGAAGCAGGTTGCTCAAGGAATATCTTGAAATCAACGAGAAAGGTTAAGTTAAATTATTTTGTTGAAACTTAAGAATATAGGATTCATTGGAGCTGGTAATATGGCGGAAGCTATTATCCGCGGTATCATAAACGCGGGATTAGTAAATCCCGATTCTTTATTTATAAACGATATTTCAGAAGAAAGAACAAAGTATATCGCAAAAAAATATGGCGTAACGGTTATTAAAGAATACAGTCGGTTATTAAAAAAAACGTCAGTACTTATAATAGCAGTAAAACCTCAGCAGATGGGTGATGTACTGGGAAATATATCGGTAGGCATATCACCAAGGCATTTGGTTATATCCATTGCTGCGGGGATCAAGACTGTGTTTATAGAAAATAAATTGTGTAACCGGCCGCGTGTTGTGCGTGTAATGCCAAACACACCTGCTATGGTTTGTTTAGGTGCAACAGTGGTGTGTAAAGGTAAAAAAGCAAAGCATAGTGATATCAAAACTGTACTGAATATATTTAATTCTATGGGATACTCTGCGGAACTGCCGGAACGGCTAATGAATGCAGTTACTGCCGTGTCAGGTTCTGGGCCGGCATACGTGTTTTATCTGGCTGAAGGGATGACAGAGGCAGCGGTGAAACTTGGTATACCAAAAGATATTGCAGTGCAACTTGTTGTTAACACAATACACGGTGCTGGTAAAATGTTGGCGTGGAAAGAAGCCTTACCAGCAACTTTGCTGCGTAAGAAAGTTACTTCTCCCGGGGGTACGACTGAAGCGGCAATAAAATATTTGGAATCTAAAGACTGGTTAACCAGATTTATAAACGCAGTAACGGCGGCGGAAAAACGCGCAAAAGTGTTAGGCAGCAAATGAAAAAGCGTTTTTTGCCGGTGTTATACCAAAACGGCAATTTGTTACTCTTAGACCAGCGTATAATTCCTTGGGAAGTCGTATATGTTACCTGTAAGAATTTAAATTCAGTTGCAGAAGCTATCAGGAATATGACTGTCCGCGGTGCGCCTGCGTTGGGAATTACTGCTGCGTATGCGTTCAAACAATTTGTTAATACAAGTAAATGTAATAGTGTTGAAGAGTTAATGCATAACCTAAATAAAGTTGCTGAAATATTGATATCAACCCGTCCAACGGCAGTGAATATAAAATGGTGTTGCACCCGCATACTTAATGAAACACAAAATGCTGTAGGAAAAGTAAAGGGTAATGTGCGTGAATTACAGAATATCGTAGAAACAGAAGCGGATAAGGTTGTAAGCGAAAACATAGAAACTGACCGGCTGATATGTATCAACGGTGCAAAGTGGTTTAATAAAAAAAAGGGTAAACGCTATAACATCCTGACACATTGTAATACTGGCTCGTTAGCAACCGGTGCGTATGGTACAGCTCTGGGTGTGGTACTACAGTTAGCGAAAGAACATTGTGTAGAAAACGTTTTTGTGGATGAAACCCGGCCGTATATGCAAGGCGCGCGGCTTACTGCATGGGAACTTCAACAACATCGTGTGAAACATACTCTTATTTGTGATAATATGGCAGGATATTTTATGTCAAAAAAAATGGTGGATTTCGTAATCGTTGGAGCGGACCGTATTGCTGCAAACGGTGATACTGCTAATAAAATCGGGACATATTCGTTGTCAATACTGGCAAAAGAAAATAATGTGCCGTTTTATATCGCAGCGCCGTTTTCGTCTATAGATTTAGGGATGAGTAATGGCAAGGAAATCAAGATTGAGTACCGTAGTGATGATGAAGTAAGAAAAATACGGGGTGTATACGTTACTTCTTCTGATACCAGTGTGCTAAACCCGGCGTTTGATGTTACACCGGGTAAGTATATAACAGGAATCGTTACGGAATGCGGTGTTATACAAAAACCGTATCAAAGAAATCTAGGAAAATACAGGGTTAAGCATTTATATGCAAAGTGAAGGAGTGTTGTAAATCAATGGCGGAAGATAAAAAAGTTAATAAATATCCGGTGAATTTGCCGGAGACTAAGTTTTCAATGAAAGCGAACCTGCCTGTACGTGAACCACAGTTTCTGGAGTACTGGGAGTCAATTGGGCTGTACCAAAAAATGCTGGAACATAATACCGGAGGGAAAAAGTTTGTACTTCACGATGGGCCGCCGTATGCCAATGGGCCGATTCATCTTGGGCATGCGTTAAACAAAATATTGAAAGATATGGTGGTTAAGTACAAATCATTGTGCGGTTATCATACTCCCTATATCCCGGGTTGGGACTGCCACGGGTTGCCGATTGAACAGAATCTGATGAAAGAAAAAAAGATTGATAAACGCTCAATTGACCGCGTAAAGTTTAGGAAAGACGCTGAGGTCTATGCGCAGAAATATATTGACTTGCAACGCAACGATTTCAAACGTCTTGGTATAACAGCTGATTGGGAGAATCCGTATATTACAATGTCGCCGAAATATGAGGGTGGAATATACCGTAGTTTCCGTAACCTAGTAAAAAACGGGTATATTTATCGCAGAAAAAAACCGGTATACTGGTGTGTACAATGCGAGACCGCGCTTGCGGATTCTGAAATTGAATTCCAGGATCATGGTTCACCGTCGGTGTATGTAAAGTTTCCTGTAATAAACGAAGGTGTGGGTAGTAAAGTTCAACCGGTAGCAGCGGTTCTTATTTGGACCACCACACCGTGGACTTTACCCGCAAATGTAGCTTTAGCGTTCAATCCGGAGTTTGATTATGTAAACGTTGCTTTAAAATTGAATGACGGAAGGAATGAGAATCTTATAGTGTCAGAATACCTGTTACCCAAAATTGCGGAAGTGTTGCACGCAGGTAATATTGAAGTGCTGCAAAAATATAAGGGTAAGGACTTGGAAGGTATTAAATGCATACATCCTGTGATTGAAGGAAAAATCTCAGTCGGTGTACTGGCAGGATATGTTAGTTTAGAAGATGGTACAGGGATTGTCCATATTGCTCCGGGGCATGGGGATGATGATTATGAAGTTGGCTTGAAATACAACCTGCCGATCTTCGCTCCGGTAAATGCGTATGGTAAGTTCACAAATGAAGTTCCAAAGTATGAAGGCCAAAAAGTGTTTGAAGCGAATGCAAATATTATTGCGGATTTAACACAACAGAATGTTATGTTACATAATAGTGAGGCTAATCATTCGTACCCGCATTGCTGGAGATGCAAAAAACCTGTTATCTTCCGCGCTACGGAACAGTGGTTTCTTAATGTGGACTATCAGGGTTTACGTGAAAAGTTATTAGCTGAAACTGACAGGGTTCATTGGATTCCTGACTACGGTTTAAATCGTATAAAAGGAATGGTGTCGTCACGCCCGGACTGGTGTCTTTCGCGTCAACGTTTTTGGGGTGCACCGATACCTGTGATGTACTGCCAAAAATGTAATACTCCGTTGATGGATGATAAGGTGCTGGAAAATATTGAAAAACTGATTACACAGTACGGCACGAATGTATGGTATGAAAAAGATGTAGGTGAATTACTCCCGCAAGGGATTAAATGCGCGTGCGGCCATAATGAGTTTAAGAAAGGTGAGGATATAATCGACGTATGGTTTGATTCCGGAGTATCCCATGAGTCGGTATTAAGGACAGATGCTAACCTCACATTTCCGGCAGATGTGTATTTAGAAGGTAGTGATCAGCATAGAGGATGGTTCCAGACATCGTTAATTCCGGCGGTTGCATTGCACAACACTGCACCGTATAAGGCCGTGATTACACACGGGTTTGTGCTTGATGGCAACGGGCGTGCAATGCATAAGTCGTTAGGTAATGTTATTGCACCACAGGAAATTATTAAGAAGTATGGTGCCGAAATCCTCAGGTTATGGGTAGCAAATTCGGATTATCACGAAGATATACGTATTTCCGAAGAGATACTGAAACAACTGGCGGATACATACAGAAAAATAAGGAATACTTATAGGTTTATGTTAGGGAATTTGTGTGATTATAACCCTGAAGATAATTGTGTAAAGTGTTCTGACTTGTGGGATATAGATAAATATATGCTTCATAAACTTTATATGCTTGTAACTGAAGTTACTAGGTATTACGAAGCTTATGAGTTCAATAAAGTTCTACGTGCTGTGCATGATTATTGCGTTTTTGACCTCAGTAATTTTTATCTGGATATCCTGAAAGACAGGTTGTATACCTTCGGTCCTGGATGTGTTGAACGCCGTGGTGCGCAGACGGTAATGTATCAGACACTGATGGTTTTGGTTAAGTCCATGTCGCCGATGTTATCATTTACCGCAGAAGATGTGTGGCAAACGTTAAAAGTTGAAAAAGCCGGTGCGGGCCTGGAAGAAAGCGTGTTTTTGTCCGGGTTTGCGACAGCACAGCCTGAATGGTTGAATAAACCGCTTGCTGCAAAATGGGAAGTTATACGTAAGATCAAGGAAAAAGTTAATCTTGAGATGGAAAAAATGCGGCAGGAGAAAGTTATTGGCAGTTCTTTGGAAGCTAAAGTGGAAATAACATCGTTTTCAGATGAAGAATTCTGTGTTATTAAAGAATATGAACACCAATGGCCGATGATAACTATAAGTTCTAGTGTTGTTATATTCCGTGGTAAAGGTGAAGGCGATGTGATGATTAAAATAAGTAAAGCAGATGGTATAAAGTGTGTGCGATGCTGGAATTATTCGCATAGTGTAAGTAAACATGAGGATCATCCTGAACTCTGTGACCGTTGTCATGAAGTTGTCAGGGGTTGTAAATGATACGGTTGATTACAACGGTGTATAAGTATTTGCCGTGTATTCTAACAAGCTTAATTATTGTATTGCTGGATAGGGTAACCAAAGTCTTGGCAGTGAGTTTGCTTAAACCAGTAGAATACATAACCATATTACCATTTCTGTATTTGTCATACACAGAAAATACCGGTGCTGCTTTTGGTATGCTGCAGGGGTTCAGGTGGTTATTTGTTATTGCAGCAATCTTGGTGTTTACTATCCTATACCACGAATTGAAAAAGACAAGTAGCGTGTATTTTCAAATAACGTTAGGGTTTATATTTGGTGGTGCGGGTGGTAATTTTGTTGACCGCTTGTTTCGAGGAGTGGTAGTAGACTTTATTGATTTTCGGGTTTTCCCGGTGTTTAATGTATCTGATATCGCAATATCTATTGGAATAGGTTTGTGGATAATACATTTATTATTTTTAAACAAGGCAAAGTAGGGGATTTTTTGTATGTACCCAATATTGTTAAAGCTCGGATCCGTAACTTTCTATACTTATGGTTTGTTTTATGCGATTGGCTTGATGGTTGCTGCATGGGTGGTACTGGTTCAGACACGGAAAGATAAGGTTGACGATAATCTTGTATACGACCTAATATTTTGTATCATACTCGGTATTCTGATAGGTGCGCGGATATTTTATGTGATAATGAATTTAGGATACTACCTCAAAGAACCGTTAAAAGTACTGGCGTTATGGGAAGGCGGATTGTATTTCCATGGTGGGCTTATTGGCGGGATACTTGCCGGGGTTGTATTTGCTTTGATAAAAAAGATCAGTATCTTTGAATATTTTGATTACTTCGCGCCGGCAGTTGCGGTTGGGCATGCGATGGGACGGATTGGATGTTTCTTCGCGGGTTGTTGTTATGGCAAACCAACAGGGTTTTTTATGCATATTGTTTTTACCAATGAAAACTCACTAGCACCAACGGGGATACCGTTGCATCCCGCACAAGTATATTCCGCAATCGGAGATTTCTGTATTTTCTTGGCACTGTGGTTACGTAGAGGTAAAAAAAGGTATAAAGGGCAGTTGTTGATTGAGTACCTTATGATGTTTTCGTGTTTCAGGTATTTTATTGAATTTTTGAGAGGTGACGACCGCGGGGTTGGTATTGCCGGGTTGTCAGTTACTCAGGTGGTATCGGTTGTTGTGTTTGCAGTTGCGTTGGTGATAAGCGTGTATATGACAAAAAAAATTGTTAAACCGCAGAAGGATCTAAGACAATGAAGCGTGTTTTAGTTGTTAAGCCGGAGTATAGTGGTAAAAGAGTTGACCGTTTTTTAGCTGAGAATAACAAGGATTACTCACGTAGTTTTTTTCAAATGCTGATAAACCAAAAGATGGTATTGGTGAATAATCGCAGTGTCGAGAGTTCGTCTATCCTGAGTGAAGGGCAAACTGTAGAAGTTGAATTTCCAGAGAATATTCCAACTGCAGTCGTGCCGGAAAATATTTCATTAGATATTGTTTATGAAGATAACGATATTGTGGTCATAAATAAACCCGCAGGGATGGTGGTTCATCCAGCATGCGGGAATAAAACAGGGACTTTAGCAAACGCGTTGGTATATCGTTACAAACAATTGCCGGTGGGTGATGAACTTTACCGCCCGGGACTCGTGCACAGGCTGGATAAAGGGACCTCAGGGACTATTATTGTAGCTAAAACTGAACCAGCGAGGTATGCATTGATAAAACAGTTTGAGAAGCGTTTAGTAGAAAAAACGTATCTTGCGGTTGTACATGGCGTATTTGAAGAACGCCGTGGGACTATTGATGCGCCGATAGGGCGTAATTTAATAAACCGTAAAGTTATGGAAGTAAGTTCATTAAACAGCCGTGATGCTGTAACTGAATACTCGGTAATGTTCAACCTTGGAAAGTATACAGTTGTGATAGCAAAACCTAAGACAGGACGTACACATCAAATACGCGTGCATTTCGTGTCTATAGGGCATCCTATAGTAGGGGATATCGATTATAACAGGTTCCCTGAAGATTCTATGCTGGCAGAACGTCCGATGTTACACGCGTGGAAATTGTCAGTGATTCATCCACGGAAAAAACAAAGAATGGAATTTGTGTCGCCCTTACCGGAAGATTTTGAATTACTCATAAAACGAGTCAATCAAGGAAAAAAAGTTAGGATTTTGGTATAATAACATATATGAAAAATGTTATTTGGACGTTAATAATTGTGTTGATACCTGCATCAATAACTTTTCTTGATGCGGAAACCAAGTTATCCACTGTTTCTACTGTTACAGCTTCATCACCTGCAGCGGTACAGCAACAGTCTGCTTCAGCAAAAGAAAAGGAAGCGCGGATAGCGTTTGAAAAACGTTTTACGGAAGAAATTGACGGGTTAGGTGAAGATATAGATGTCTTGCATAAAGCGTTGGTTGACTTTAGAAATATTGTACAGAATGATATTAAAGTTCCGTTGGATGAACTCACTACAAACTATATTGTATTGTACGACAATGTTCAAGTGATAAATATTAAAGTTGATACCGTAAAAAAGGATATTGCTGAATTTAAACAATCAACTAATATTAT
>JBBAAG010000110.1 GCA_041658405.1 Elusimicrobiota bacterium | reverse complement strand
ATGGGCAATCTATAGCCAGCTTGTTAAACGCGGGGTTGATCCTAAACGGTTATCCGTAAAAGGTTGGGGGTCAATGAAACCCATAGCGTCAAACAAAAATAGTGTGGGCCGCGCAAGGAACCGGCGTGTAGAAATTATTATCTTAAAAGATTAATCATAGTAATATTTAGGAAATGTAAAGGAGTAAAAAAGTTTATGGACCAGCAACAACAACCGCAGCCGCAGGTGCATTTTTCGGGTGGGGCAAAACCTCAATCCGGAGTGTCAATTGTATCCGTGATTCTTGTGAGTTTCTTTATGTCAGCCCTGATCTCCGTCGGGACGTTTGTTTTGTGTTTTCTGTTCTTAGCGCCGGTGATCACACCGAAGATAAAAGTACCGAACCTTGTCGGAATGACGCCTGACGCGGCACAAATGATGATGCGCAGAGAAGGGTTATCCGTTGTAGTGGATAGCGAAGAAGAAAACGGTGAAGTACCAAAAGGACAGATCGCGGTACAGCGCCCGCAGGCAAGTTCTGAACTCGCACGGGGCGGGACAGTAAGCGTTGTTGTAAGTAAAGGCCTTGAGATGGTTATGATCCCGAAAATTGAAGGGATGGACTCAGCGGTTGCGCGGCAAACCCTTGAAGGAGCAGGCCTTGTGGTCAGCGCAACGGAGAAAGCGCCGTCTGCGGATATTCCTGAAGGTAAAGCCGTAGGAACATACCCTGTAGCGGACCTCAAGATAAAAAAAGGTACGCCGGTAAAGATTATTATCAGTGAAGGCCCGAGGAAGGTTACGGTGCCGTCATTAATAAAAAGTACGTTAGACGCTGCGTCGTCAAAACTTATGTCCTCCGGGTTAAAGATCGGGGAGATTAGAAAAACGTGTGATATAACAAAAGAGTTCGGGATTGTTATCGGCCAGTCGCCCGTTGCGGGTAAACAAGTACCTGCTGGCTCGACTGTGAACCTTACAATAAACGAAGAAGAGAAAGAGTAGGGTTGGTTCGTAATTCTGCTCTGCCTGAAACTGCGTATTCGACGGAGAGGTGCTGGAGTGGCCTAACAGGCACGCCTGGAGAGCGTGTGTCGCAGTAATGCGACCGTGGGTTCGAATCCCACCCTCTCCGTTTTTCATATTTGTCATCAAGAAAATGTGTTTTTATTGTTTTGAAATCTTGACTAAGGTCCTTTGATACTATAGTTAATATTCCAGATTTCTTATATTCAATAAAAATAGTAGAATCTATTCTGCATGGAAAACATTGATACCAGATTATTTTGGGAAAAAGTATACCACGAGACGGAGTTATACAAAACAGCGGTACGGTTATATACTAACCCGTTGTTTAACTGGCGGAAAGCGTTGACCGTATCTACCGATACCAGGACATTCTACGATTTCGCGAGAAACGGCCTCCGAAATATCGATGGGATACATAAAAGGTTGACGAACCATCGGTTTGTTTACCGGCCAGGGCTTGCGGTACGGCATAATTTTAATGGTAAACAGCGGAATATTTATATTTATCCCTGGGAAGAACGCCTGGCTGACCTATTATTATACCGTATACTGAACAAATATCTGGATAAACACTTTTACCGCGGGTCATACGCTTATCGCGTAAAAGGGTATGGTGTTGACCGGTGCCAGAGATACATCGCAGCAGCGCTTCAGTCATCAAAAATGCCTGTATACGTTATCAAACGCGATATCCAGGAATACTTCGCATCTGTGGACCACAAAATATTGTTCTCAATCCTTGAAAATTATATACCACCCGGGGATTATCTGTGGCAGCTCGTGAGTGAACGCGTTAAGTTTAAGTATTTCAACGAAAACGGGGAAGTAACAACCGCGGAGAAAGGTATACCGTTTGGGACGGCAATCGCGTGTGTACTGGCAAACATTTATTTAACCGGGTTTGACCGTAAACTAAGTGCTGTACCGAATACAAAGTATGTGCGGTACTGCGACGATATTATTGTGCTCTCAAATGAACCCGCACCAGCGTATGCCGCAGCTGAACTGTTTGATAAATGCCTGGCTGAACTTAACCTTGTAAGTAAACCTAAACATACCAAAAACGTTTTGTTTACGCATGATAACCGTAGTGACGGGATGTTTGTTAATTCAACACGTATACGGCATCTTGGGCTTGAGTTTGATATCAACAAAAAAACACGCCTTTCCCGTGATAAGTTCAGGAAAATATGTAATATATTCCGTTACGCGTTCCGCAGGTATAAAAAAAGTTTTTTTAAATTTAAGAATATGGATAAACGACTGGAGTTAGCTATACGTATCGTGAATAATACAATATCCCGCGGGATACGTAATGTCGCGATAATAGATTATTACCTGAAACACGTTAATGATGAGGGACAACTTAAACTTCTTGATAGATGGCTGGCGGAGGAAGTGTTGGCGTTAGTCCTGAACAAAGGGCATAAGAAAGGTAATTTCAGGGTTATTAGTTATCAAACCCTGCGAAAACATGGGTTACCGTCATTTTTGCATCGCCGAAGGTTAATCCTTCACGGGCATATTGACGCACCGTTTTTTGTATGGAAAAATAGCTGTAGAATTAAGAAATATTCAGGGGCGGTTGCCAAACTTTCTTCCAAGAAGGTTTTCTCTCCATACCCAGAAGCAGCAGCAGGGTTAACCAAACTTAGTGAGAGAAAAGTACTGCCTGTAGATGGGCGCAATTGAAGAATTACACCATAAATGGTGTATTTCGTTTACCTAACCGCTCCTGAATTGAATACAATATTAGTCAGCGGAGGAGATTATCTGGTATGAACATTTTAAAAGTGTTGTTTACAACAGTTGTGGTGTGCCCGGAATGCAGGACAAAATCTGCAAAAAAGTATTTTAGTAAAATCAGTTGCCTTAACCACAGGTGCAGTAAGTTTGATCAGCAGTACTATCTTGAAAACCAGGCCGCACCGAGGAAGCACGGGGAGGAAACGGTATACAAAAAGTTTGATGGGTCGTTTGAACCCGAGAAAGTGGTGGTTATTAGATACCGTAATTACCAGGGTGATGACCGTGAGTTCAGAGCGGATGCCAACTCTCTGCAGATGAAGAAAAATCATGTCAGTGTATGTGTTGCACCAACGGGTGAACGGTTGACACTGTCACGTGATTATATCCAAAACATTACTGAAGTAGAAAGGTTATTGCCTAATAAATGAATAACGCTGATACCAACAAAGTATTAATATTGTATTTCACAGGGACCGGGAATTCTAAGCGTATAGCAGATATCGTAAAGGATGTTTTTACTGAAATCGGACGTGAAGTAACTCTTGCGTCAATGACGGTGTTCAGCCCGGAAGATGTTTCAGAATACCCGTTGATAGGGATCGTTTATCCTGTCTACGCGTTTGACGCTCCTAGGTATGTTCAACGTTTTATCCGTATGCTGCCTCCTGCTGCGCAGGGGACTAAAACTTTTTTGATTACCGCCGCTGCAGGGCAGGAAGGGTGGGCGTTGGTTAATCCCAGGAAGTTATTGGAGAAAAAGGGGTATGAAGTGTGTAATACCGCTGTAGTAATGATGCCGGAAAACTGGGTGACGTTCGTTGATCCACCAGTAGGGAGTGTGCTTGAGAAAATCCTTACCGCCGGTGAAAAACGGGTTAAGGAAATCGTGAGGGATTTTATCTGTGGTAATAATTATAAGAAATCTTTAGCGTTACACGGGATTAAGAAGGTTGTGTTCGGGTTTGTACGGTTTGCATTCCATAATATCGGTATCAAACGGTTGTGGATGTACTTCCGGGTTAATAATAAATGTACTTCCTGCGGGATATGCGCTCAACAGTGCCCGGTTAATGCTATAAAAATGGTGGACGAAAAACCGCAGTGGTCACGTTTATGCGAGCAGTGTATGCGGTGTATGAACCTGTGTCCTGAACAAGCAGTGGAACAGCTTGAATTCCTCGGGCATGCGAGTAAGCGCGGGCGGTATTGTGAACCGCATTTTGTGCCATAATGTTTTAAAATATCTTTTTGATAAATATTTAGGAGGGTATAGGTTTTAATGAGTAATACATTTTTGCGTAATGACTGGGAGAACCATCAACTTACTGGGATTAACCGTTTAACGCCGCATGCGTATTTGCCGTCGTATTCTGATATTAAATCCGCATTACGCAGTGAGTACCGTAACGATAAAACAAGGTTTCTCTCTCTTAATGGTGAGTGGAAGTTCGGGTACTACCAGTCACCGTTAGTGGTACCGGAAAAGTTTTGGCTGGAAAAGTTTGATGATAAAAAATGGGATTCACTGAAAGTACCGTCAATGTGGCAGATGCGGGGGTATGGGTATCCGCATTATACCAACGTTCAGTACCCGTTCCCGGTAGACCCGCCGAGAGTTCCTACGGATAATCCTACTGGGTGTTACCGCCGCGGGTTTACATTACCTCCTGCAATGAAGGGTAAATGCGTATCCCTGCGGTTTGATGGTGTGGATTCCGCGTTTTATGTGTGGCTCAACGGAGAAAAGGTGGGGTTCAGTAAAGGCAGCCGTCTAACCGCGGAGTTTGATATCACAAAACTTGTTCGTATAGGTGAAGAAAACGTTATTGCTGTTCAGGTGATGCAGTGGTCCGACGCGAGTTATCTCGAGGATCAGGATATGTGGTGGCTAAGCGGTATTTTTCGGGATGCGTATATTGTCTCACAAACAAGTGAGGATATCGCGGATGTGTTCATCAAAACTAAGTTATCCCCGAAGGATGGTTACCGCGATGCGGTTATCACTGCGGAAGTTAAACTTGAGGGGTGTGAGCATAACGAAAAAGTGTATGCGTGGTTATACGAAAACCGTGGGGGTAGTGGTGGTGAGAAGGTTATTGCTGAATTAAAAACAGATGGGATAAATTTACTTTCCGCGAAGTTGTCTAACCCGGGAAAATGGACTGCGGAAACACCGGTACTTTATACCCTCGTTCTTGCGTTGAAGGATAATAACGGGAAAAGTATTTGTTATAAATCCGTACAGGTTGGTATCAGGCAGGTTGAGATCGTTGATGGTAAGATTTTGGTTAATGGTAAACCAATATTTTTACGCGGGGTGAACCGCCATGAATGGCATCCCGTAGATGGCCGTGCGTTGTCATACGATACTATGGAGCAGGATGTTAAGTTAATGAAAAAGTTCGGGGTTAATGCTGTACGTACCTCGCATTACCCGCCCCACCGCGAGTTTTACCGTCTTTGTGACGAGTACGGGTTGTATATGATCTCAGAATGCGATCTTGAAACCCATGGGTTTGGGTATGGGTCTAACCAAAACCCGTCAATGTGGCCTTCATGGGAGGATGCGTTTGTTGACCGTATGCAGAGGATGGTGGAAGAGTATAAGAATCATCCATCCATAATTATGTGGTCGCTCGGTAACGAAAGCGGGTACGGGTGTAACCACGTAGCTATGGCGCGGTGGACAAAAAAACGGGATAATACGAGGTTGCTGCATTACGAGAATGATTATGAAATGTCAATCACTGATATTATCAGCAGGATGTACCCCGCTCCACAGGTGTGTGTGCAGTTGGTTCAAAAATATGAGTATAAGTATCCAATGATTATGTGCGAGTACATACATGCAATGGGTAATGGCCCCGGGGGGATTAAGGAGTATTTTGAAATGTTCGACGCTAACCCGCAGGTACAGGGTGGGTTTGTGTGGGAATGGATTGACCACGGGGTTAAACAGGTTAGGAAACAGGGTAATAAAACATGGTATGCCTATGGCGGTGATTTCGGGGATTATCCTAATGACTACAATTTTGTTATTGACGGATTAATGTTTCCGGACCGTACAGCGTCACCCGGGATGATAGAATACGCTAAATGGATTGAACCTGTCCGCGTGAAAATACTTTCAGGGAAAGGGAATAACGGTTTCACCATTGAGAACCGTTATGATTTCCGTACACTGTCGCATCTCGATGGGAAGTGGTGCCTCCTGGAAAACGGTGTGGTGGTAGAGTCCGGGGTATTGCCCCGGATGGATACCCCGGCACGCGGTGAGGAGGAGGTAAGAGTAACGTTCAAGCATAAGTTTAACTCAAAAAGTTGTGAGGCTGAATATTTTATTAATTTCTACTTTACCTCACGTGAAAATACACGTTATGCTGTGAAAGGGCATGTTATTGCCAGTGAACAGTTAAGATTAAATACGCAGGCCGCTGGTAAACGTTCTTCATTACCTGAAATTTGTGTAAAAAATACGGGGAATGTTGTGGTTGAGGATGAGAAGCATAGTGTTACAGTGAAATCCGGGGATATGGTATTAAACTTTGACCGTGTGCATGGGCAGTTAGCGGAAGTTACCTATGCCGGGCAAAAGGTTATTACTTCCGCGATAAAAGCTAATTTTTGGCGTGCAACAATAGATAATGATCGCAGGGATGACGCTCCCGCAGGGTTACGGAAACAGTGGTTAGCTGCTGGGTATCACAACTTTGTTGAACGCTTGGACGGTTTCGATATTGTCCCGGGTACCGGTAAAAACAAGGGGAAATTCGTGAGCGTTAATATCGGTACAACAATGGGTGTCCCAGTCTTCCGGCATAAGGTGGTTTGTAACTACAAATACAACATTTATAATACCGGTGAGATTATTCTGGAGTTCAGCGGGATGCCGATAGGGTTACCCATAAATTTACCCCGGGTTGGAATTGTTATGGAACTCAATAAAAAGTTGTGTAACGCGAAATGGTACGGCCGCGGGCCGGGGGAAGCGTATAATGATAGTGAGTACGCGAACGAGTTCGGGATTTATAGCAACACAGTTGATGGATTGTTCACAAACTACATATACCCGCAGGAGAACGGTAACCGCCGGAGTGTGCGCTGGGCGGAGTTCAGGATGGATAAAACTGGTAATGCAAATATACCGTGTCTTAAGTTAACCGGTTACCCGGAGTTTGACTTCAACGCAAGTTATTATACCGTCAAGGATATTGATGATGCAAAGCATACGTATGACCTCGTAAAACGCGATTTTATAACGTTAATCGTTGATCATAAACAATGCGGGCTTGGGACGGGTAGTTGCGGGCCTTCGACGTTTGAGAAGTACCGCGTGCCAATCGTGCCGTTTAAGTTTGTTTTGGGATTAAAAGTTGGGAAGTAAAAAAAACCGGTTTTTTTAGTAAAATAAGTGGTTGGGATTTAAGGGAAGGGGTTTTTTTAATGGTCATAGTTTCAAAAGATGTTAAATGGGTAAAGTTCGAAGTTGCGGAAAAGTTTATGGTTGACGTATTCCAAGCAGTGGGAGTGCCGAAAGCTGATGCGGAAGTCTGTGCGGAAGTTCTCATCACAGCGGACAAGCACGGGATTGACTCTCACGGGGTGGGACGGTTCAAGCCTATATACATTGACCGTATATTGCAAGGGATACAGAAGCCAGTGACAAAGTTTGACGTTGTTAAAGACAGCCCGGCAACCGCGGTTATCGATGGTAATCACGGGATGGGGCACGTGATCGGCGTGAAAGCTATGCAGATGGCTATCGATAAAGCTAAGAAGTATGGGATCGGGATGACTGTTGTGCGTAACTCGACGCATTACGGTATCGCAGGATATTATCCTCTTATGGCAATCAAAAACGGGATGGCGGGGATGACAGGTACTAACGCCAGGCCGTCAATCGCGCCGACCTGGGGTGTGGAGAATATGCTGGGGACTAATCCGTTAACGGTAGGGTTCCCTTCTGATGATCCGTTCCCGTTTCTTATAGACTGCGCAACGTCAATTACGCAACGCGGAAAAATTGAGATGTACGACCGCGCGGGAATCGAAACTCCTGCGGGGTTGGTGATCGACGAAAACGGGAATACCCGGACGGATACTAAACAAATCCTTATTGACCTTACCAAAGGGAAAGCAGCGCTCACGCCGTTGGGCGGGCCCGGGGAAACGCTTGGCGGGTATAAAGGGTATGGGTACGCTGCAGTAGTCGAGATAATGTCCGC
>JBBAAG010000109.1 GCA_041658405.1 Elusimicrobiota bacterium | reverse complement strand
GTACGCGATAGGGACAGAATACACTGTGATGAACATGGTATCGTTAAGAGCGGGATACTTGATGAAAGCGATAAGTCTTCTAAAATCCGAGTCAAACACTAATACTCCGTCACTCACAAGTTCGCAGTCGTTAGAGATGGATACTGGACTATCAGCCGGGCTTGGCTTCAAACTCTACAACTACCAGTTCGACTACTCATTTGTCCCGTACTCAGACTTAGGCAATACACACAGGTTTAGTTTAAGCGCAAGGTTTTGAGAATAACAAAATAAGGTTTAGGAAAAAGCAAGGAAAGGGGAAGCAAAAATGGTGACGAAAGTAAGTAGAAAGTTTTCTTGGTTGAACGTACTGGTAATGGGGATAATGTTTTTATTCGTAACTACGACATTTGCCGGAGTACCTAATACGATGGTGTATCAAGGCACACTGTCTCAAAACGATACGCCGGTGAACGGTACAAAAACCATGAAGTTCCGGCTGTGGACAGAGAAAACCAGCGGGACTAATGTTTGGGAAGAAACCCAACCATCTGTAAACATTAATAACGGGATATTCAACATATTGTTAGGCGCGGTCAATCCGCTATCCTCAACATTGTTCGACGGTACTACGCGGTATATCGAGGCAATAGTAGTTGACGGTAGCGACTTGTCTTTTGGCCGGCAGGAGATCGTGACGGTAGGATACGCGTATAAATCTGTTACTGCGGAGAAATCGGACGGCAATTTTATTGTTGCCGGTAATCTCGGGGTGGGAACTACGAACCCAGGGAAAGCTTTGGACGTAGTAGGCGAAGTGAGAAGTATAGTTGGCAGTACAGAGTTTTACATGGTACCCAAAGGCGCGATAATTATGTGGTCAGGTTCTACGGCAGACATTCCATCGAGCTGGGCATTATGTGACGGTGCTGGTAGTAGGCCAGATTTGAGGGATAGGTTTGTGTTAGGCATAAACACTGGTGAGACCCCGGGCCTTACCGGAGGGACGACGTATTTTACATTAACTTCAGTAAACCAACTCCCAGCGCATAATCATACCGCTACAACGAGTACTGATGGCCTCCACGGGCATACTGTATCAGAAGCAACAACATCGGGACTGGGTCGTGACGTATTCACAGACGCATCGATCACGAGCGACGGCGGGTCGTATGCTTGGCGTACAGGTAGCGAACCGTTGATTCATACAAACGGTAATCATTCTCATACAGTAACAGTTAATAATACTGGCACAAGCGCGCCGGTAAACTTTATACCGAAGTATTACAAGATTGCGTTTATTATTAAATTGTAGTTGTGTTTAACTAAAAAGAAAAAGGGCACTTGCCATGACGGATGCAAGGGAATTGTATAATTTAATTATGAGTAATGGCATTGGAGATATTATGAAAGTCTCCCAAATATGTAATTTTATTTCAAAAACAATATTTTTATTTGGATTAATTATGCTATTCGTTTCTTCCTTTGGTTTTGCGGAAGTGAATAATTCATTAGCCTTTAATGTTATAGGATTACTTAAAGGAAATATTAATGCGAGTTATGAATTGGGGCTGAATAATAAATCTAGTTTGAAAGCCGGTGTAACCTATTTTGGGTCGAAACGCAGTGACTGGGAAGTGTCTCTTAATGGAGCAAGCTTGGGATATAACATATATCTCGACGGTAAGAGATTACAAGGATTTTTTTTGGGACCCGTAGTAGGCGTTTCTATTCTGTCAGCAAAATATACATATTTTAGCTATGAATATAATGGAAACTACAAAGATACAGTGATTGAACAATATTCTTATGTGCAGAAGACGGTAAACGGGAACTTGGTTTTCTTAACTGTAGCTGGTAATCTTGGATATAAATGGATTTTTGGCGGATTTACCTTAGTGTTAAACATTGGGACAGGATATTCAGGAAATTCATTGACGCTTGCTGGTGAAAATGTTCCTTTCGTAGGAGATAGTTTGACAGATGCCAGCATAAATATTGGCTGGTCGTTTTAACTAAGGAAATAATATGGTAAATTTTATAATAACTTTATTAGCATGTTTTCTATTGTTCCCACAATCTATCTGTCATGCCAGTGATGCAAAGTATTCTATTAAAGCAGAAAGCTGGATATTACCAAGTATAAATAGCAGTATTGATTCATTGACGTTTGATTATGTCTTCCCTGAAAATAAATTTGTACGTCCTAGAATTGTAGTAGACAACTTAAATGTCCCGTTGTTTATATATCAGAAAAGCCAACAAATAAATATTTGTAGTGTAAAAGGTGTACTTGATACCAATTATGGTAGTGTTGGATTAGGGTTGGTAACAGATACGTATTCAAGTGGATTGGAATTGTATGGCATCATTGGTAAGTATGACTCGAGTAACCTGGTGGTTGATATCAGCTACATCTTTAGTAATTACACTTATAGTTATGATTATCAGGAAAATAATGTTTACAATGTTCAAAATATGTTACTAGAGGAAAATACGGTTTATGGTAACAATGGGATCAGAAATATTCAAATTATATGGAATCTTTTGTTAAACGCAGTTGAATTAGAATTGTCTTTGAAAGGATTTGTGGGTGACGATTGGATAGCGGGATTCGTACGGGATAGTGGTGAAAGAACAAATTTTGAGTGGACTGAATATAACAGAGTACTATGGTTGTTAAACACAAAAATGAGCTTTAAAATAAACACACAATTGACTTTGTTGTCTGATATTGGATTAACAGCGATAGCATCAGTAAAATATCCTCAATATGAAATATTTAAAACAGGGCTTTATGATGATGACTTCAAATATGGATTAAGATACGAGTATCACAAAAGTTCTATTTTCAAGCATTTTGATTTGGGGTTTAAATATAGTATGAACAACAACACAAGCATTGTTTTTAAATTAGGGACACAGACAACTTGGACAAACGATACTTATTATTTAACATCATCATTAGGAATAATTTATAAATGGGAGGCATTTAAGTGAAAAAAGTGTTTGTATTTCTTATTAGCTGTTACACCTTATTATTAGTATCAGAATGTAATGCTACAATTATATGGAACGCTAAAATACCAGGGGAAGAAGCTGTAGAATATCGTTGGTTACGGAATGTGCCTACTTTTGATGAACATGAAGTATTTGCATATAATAATGAATCATTTTTTAATAATTTTGCTTTCCTTATAGGATATGGCGGAACAGATTATCCACTATCCGGAGATAGGTCATCAACTTTACATGGGTATTCCAGAAAAACAATAGATAATGTACATAGTGTGGATTTATTAATTAATATTGTTGCAGGTATAGTCAATCCAGTGACTTACAATTCAAACAATTTATGGGATTTGAGCTTAAGAGTCAATTGGTGGGCTATTTTTGGTACGGCTGTACATTATGTAGTGTCTATCTCTGAAATAGACGATGTCAAGCCAATAGTTAATATAATAAGCAACGAATATCATAATGATGGTAAGTATTATGAAATAGATTATGGAGTGAGAGAGGGATGTATTCATCAACATGAAAATTATTGTGATCAAAATGATACCGGTACGGGAGTGTTCAGAGTTCTTCTAATCGGTAAAAAAACAGGAGATCAGTACTATAAAATCCTTAGCTTTAAAGATTATAGCGGAAATGTGGATTCATATCAAAACCCAATTCATTCATATACAACAGGGGGATTCGCATTTGTACCTTCGCCCGGAGAAGAATATGTGTTTGATGTAATTGCGGTAGATTATGCACTTAATATGTCGGGAGATTATGTCGTTGGATTTGATGACTATAACTACATTAGTTGGGTTTTTGATAAAACAGTCAACCAGCCTGTACATAAAAGTATTGAAATAGCAAAACTCAGAGCTTTAAGCCCCCCTGCAGGATCAGTTCTTAATTATAGCCTTCCGACTTTTTCTTGGACTGAAGGAAGTTTTAATGGTTCTGAGTTATGTGGTTATGAATTTATGTTATCTACATCAGAAGCTGTCACTACAATTACTACCAAAATATCAATAAAAGCCAAAGGAGATTATTCTCAAGGTTGGCCCAAAATGCAATTATACATTGATAGCAGTAATGACGTAAAATATTTTGTAAGGGAGTGGGAAGTTAATAGTAGTGAGTGGAATATATACGAGACTACAATACCAGTACGTAACTGCGAAAGAAATCTACACGTGGTATTTTCGAATGATTTTTCTGATGAGACAACCGATAGGAACTTATATGTTGATTGGATCAAAGTTGGGGATAATTATATACAAGCAGAAAGTACAAGCGTTGTTTATGATAAAGGGGATTTGCCTAATGGACCGTTTGACGGTTCAGGTGAAATAACTGGGCAAGAAGATATGTATTGGGAAGGTAGTTTGAAAACCACAATAACTACTAGTGTACTTCCTGAATATACAATTAATGCTCCATTAAGTGATGGACTATACTTTTGGTATGTTAGAGATTTTTCAGTTCAGGGAACTTCATCATCTTGGCGAATATCAAACTTTATTATTGACACAACACCTCCGGAATCAAATTTTACTGATCCTCAAAGTGGAATGTACTGTGCAAATATTGCTACACTCAGTTGGACTGGTACGGATGTGACAACTTCAACAACTAGTTACCATCTGCAATATAAAATTAATGAGGGTAATTGGCAAGAATGGTTAATTAATAATTCAACATGGACACTTGATGAATCTGCTCAATTTGATATGGTCGAAATGAACTTGGTTGATGGGACAAGTGTATACTTTCGTGTCCGTGCACAAGACGAAGGAGGCAATTTAGAGGAATGGACATCTGGAGGGGATACTTTCATTATAGTTGACAACACGCCACCTTCAACTCCGACATTGTCTTTACCGATATATAATGGATATGAGAACACCAAGTACCCCCTATTTGACTGGACAGATGTAACAGACGCTTCAGGAGTGACTTATGAACTACAGTATACAACAGGTACTGTTTTTCCAGAGTTAGGTGTTCTTACTGTCCAATCCCAAGTTGATTACTGGGATTTATTTTTGATAGGTCAACCGGGATTAGACGATGGCTCATATTTTTGGCATGTTCGCGCTGTGGATGGAGCGGGGAATAAAAGTTCATGGTCAAGTCTTTGGGTATTTAATATAGATACTGTATACCCTGAACTGTCAACATCTTACAATGTTACTCGTAAAGATGGTAAGTGGATTGATGGAACACAGTGGACAAACACGCAAACACCGTTAATAAGAGTCACGGCACAAGACACGTATAGCGGGTTGAAACAAAACACTGCCGGGTATTTGTATACCACCAATAGCGGTACTAACTGGTTCCCTGTTACCGACGGGTTTGAATACTGGACGAATGAGTCTCTGCAATACAACTGGCGCAACTATGACGATGCTGGATTGGCAGAAGTCAATCCGATGGAAGTACACGATGGCAATCTCGCGTGTAGTTTACCCTGCAACTTTAGTGGTCAATATAGTAAAGCACGATGGGAACACGTATTCCCATCGGTAGATTTTACAGAAGAACCAGAATTAAGTTTTTGGTTATATCTTCCTGCAGAAGCTAATAATGTTGTGAGTTCCATGACGGTATCATTAAAGAGCGGTAATGGGTGGTACTACAAAACAATTCCCATTACTTCCCCAACGTTTGAGTCTGGGTGGAAAGAAATCGTTGTGCTTAAAGAGCAATTTGGTCAAACTCCCCTTACTCCCCAGGGATGGAATCAAATAACCGCGCTAAAATTTGAATTTATGGAGTTATCCGCTCAAGATGTAACTCTTGTGATAGACAAAATAACTCCAGCATTATTAGCAGTAAGCAGCGCAACAAGTACTGGACCTAATGGAAGCGTACAAGAGGAAACAATTACTGCAGGTTCAATACCGTTCTATACAGAAACAATCGGTACTGAAACACAAAACCAAGTTCGTGTAATGGTCAGTGACCGTGGCGGTAACTGGATTTCCGAGACTTACACAATAAAAATAGATACCTACGATGCTATTTTCCCGGAGAGTTCAAATATGTTTTACATCAAAAACACTCTCGATGAATGGATTGAGGGTACAGGATATACCGACAAGCCTACACCTGAATGTAAAATAACGATACAGGACGTAGGGTCTGGATTGGATATAACAAAAGTAGGATATAAATACAGTACCGACGGCGGAACTACATGGCTCTTACCATCACAATTGCTGGAGTTTTCACAAGAGAACTTCTGGGAGAATCATCTGTATGGTAACTCTAGTTTTTCAGTGATAGAAAACACTTTGACAATCACTGCACAACAAGGAGTTTACGCGCATGTATCCTGTCCTAACGATAGAGACAATATATGGGCTGAATGCGCGATTAAAAGTGGGAACTCGTCGGGAGTGAGTTGGGCCCCCGGGTTGACACTTTACTGGTCAACAAGTACTTGGGCAAGAGTAAGTTTGCAAGAAGACGGATATATTCATGCCGGTGCACGACAAATAAACTTTGTTAGCACCCCTGCATCGGTAAATTTAAGTTATTGGTATTATGTTAGAATAAAACTTACTCCGGAAAATATTATTTTTGAATATCGTCAGGATGATCCGTCATCACAGTGGACACAAATTACGAGTTTGACCCGAAGCGGTATATATCAAGGTGCGCCATCGGATATTATTTTAGGTAAAGGTTATGAAACTGACCCAACGTATCCCAATATGCATCTTGATAATATCTCAGAAACACTGGGGAACAACGGAACATCGTACATAAAAGATGTGCGGATACATTCACCTGAACTTGGCGCTGTTTGTTCTGGTAATTTAGGTACCACAGATGAACAGACTTTAATTACGGAACCAATTGTGTTTAACCAGTCTTCAGAAACGCAAAACAAAATTAAGTTTGTAATCCGTGATGTCGCTGGTAATGTAAGCGAGAGTACTGCGTTTATTGTACCGATTATTACAATACCAACTCCTCCGAGTAACTTTCAAGCAATAGCAGTATCTTCATTACAAATATCAATATCATGGACAGATAATTCCAACACCGAAACCGGGTTTAAACTTGAACGTTCAACGGACATGGGAAGTATTTATACGCTGCTTTCAACATTAGCGACAAACACAACCAGTTATATTGATCAAGGGTTAGACATTGAGACGACGTATTATTACCGAGTGAAAGCATATAACATTGCCGGAGATTCTGAGTATTCAAACACTACCTATGCAGTTACACTACCGTCAATTCCTACAGCTCCGGATAGCTTGCAAGCGGTATCGATTTCATCTACCCGAATAAACCTGACCTGGACGGACAACTCTAACAACGAATCGGGGTTCAAGATAGAACGTAAAACGTCCGACGGCGAGTATTCGCAAGTAGCAACCGTTAACACTGATATCACAAGTTATAACGACGACGGCTTAACCGCGGGAACCACGTACTTATATCATGTGAAAGCGTATAACATCTCTGGAGATTCGCTATTCTCAAACGAATCCAGTGCGGTAACCTCGACGATCCCACAGGAAACGCATTTTACGTATGTTGCGTATATCTTGGAAAACGCGTATGCCGGCAATACAAGCGTGTGTACTACCGCAGGTACTTACAGCTTGACTGCTACTGGCGGTAGTTATCTTGGTACAAGTGCCACAGCGGGAACTTATGCGTTGTTGTCTGGTAACTATTCCAAACACAAAGTTAACGATATGTACTGGTCTAACCACGAGATCGGTACGGTTACTAACGAATGGGTTAACAAGGATACAGAAGTACATACCACAACACCCACGTGCCGTGTGCAAGTACAAGACATCTATTATGGACTTGATGTTAACTCAGTGGGATATACATACAGCACAAACGGCGGGGATACGTGGTTAGGATTGTTAAACGGATTTGACTACACCGACGATACTGCTGCGCAAAGCGACTGGCCGCCTTCGGAAGACGCTGGGAACGTGGTGGTGAGCACTTCGAGTTATCAGGAAGGGAATAAAGCGTTAAAACTACCATGCAACTTCTCGATGGCCGGTTCCACCCAAGCGTGCTGGACAACGTTGTATTCTTCAGCC
>JBBAAG010000108.1 GCA_041658405.1 Elusimicrobiota bacterium | reverse complement strand
TAGCATCGGGCCCGATAAACGCTTCCCGCGCGGTAAGTTTCCACTGTGTACCTTTGGAAGTAACATTTTGTGTGGTAAAGTTTTGTATTACTTCGCGGGTATCACGCTTATCCACAGCTTTTGCTACATCTTCCGGCAATTTCTTCCCGCAGGAACTAATCATAAATACAGTTTGCACGATAAGTATCAAGTTAAGAAAAGTTTTTATTTCGTGAAATTGCACAGTATACGATCCCACTTTTTTTGTGTCCGCAGGACAAGTTCAATAGCTTCCCTAGCAACTCCGCGCCCGCCGTTTGTCTCACCAATAATATCCACAATATCTTTTACATCACGTACCGCATCAGCGGGACACATAGCTACCGCCGCACGTTTTAGGACAGGGATATCTATGAGGTCATCACCGACACACATTATGTTATCCAGCGTTAACCCGCTTTTTTCACAGATTTCTGTAACTGCTGCGAGTTTATCCCCGCAAGCCTGGTATAAATACGCTATCTTCATCTGTGCAGCATTGACAACCACGTGTTCTGAGTTACGCCCGGAAATCCAGCTGAACTTAAGTTCCGGCACGTGACGCCTGACCAGCGAAAATACGTAGCGATCCTTAACATTCATTGGCTTAATTTCCTCCCTGGAATTAAGGACAATAACCGTCCCGTCGGTAAGAACACCGTCAATATCAAATACTATCATCTTAATGTTCTTTAATTTAGTTAGTACACTTTTTTTCATGGTAACAACAACTACTTCCTATCTACCTAATTACAGGCATATTTCCATGTTTTTACACAATACCCTGGTCCAAAATATCGCGTTCATCAATGATCCCGATCACACGTTTTTTCGTGTCCACTACCGGCAAATTATCGCATTTACGTTCTCTCATTAGTTTAGCAGCTTCCACCGCGAGTTTTTCCGCAGAGATGGCTAACGGGTTTTTTGTCATGACCTCATCAATTTTTTTGCTCAATAAATCCGGCATACGTTCAAGACAGCGCCGTAAATCGCCATCTGAAAAATATCCCAGCAGTTTATTTTTACTATCCACAATACTTACCGCCCCTACACGTGTACGGGTCATCACTAATAACGCAGATTTCACGTTCACCCCGAGAGTTACCACCGGATTATTCTCACCTGTCCTCATAATATCCTTAACAGTCCACAACAACTTTTTCCCGATTGTTCCCCCGGGATGCAATAACGCAAAATGCTCGGGTTTAATCTTTTTCTCACTCATAACACAGACCGCCAAAGCATCACCCAGAGCCAGGCATGCTGTTGTGGACGCTGTAGGCGCTATATTGTAAGGACACGCTTCACGGGTTACCTTATTGCTTAATACCACATCACTGATCCGTGCAAGTGTTGACTTATTATCTCCGGTAATACCGATAACTTTTGCGCCAATCTTTTTTATTGCAGGGATTAACTCCGCAAGTTCTGTTGTCTCACCGGAATATGAGATTAGTATCACAACATCCTGAAGTTCAAGTATCCCGATATCGCCGTGTATACCATCCGTTGGATGCATATACGTTGCCGGTGTACCGGTAGCGGCAAGTGTTGCCGCGATTTTACGCGCAATGATCCCGCTTTTCCCTAAACCCGTAACAATCACGCGGCCTTCACAGTCAGATATTATCCCCACAGCCTTGATAAACCCAGCCCCGAGTTTTGACTGCAGGTTCACTACAGCGGAAGCTTCTATCCTTAAAACCTTCCTTGCGAGATTAAGTGTGCGTTTAGTATTTGTTACCATAATATTATTAGTTTACCGTCTCACCAGTTCTCTACAATATTACGGACATACGGTTTTAATAATACCTGTCCTACGATGAATACTATAAGAAGGATAACATAAATTATCCCCAGGGTTTTTATATGCCATTTAACATCCGGTAACCATGCCGGTGCCATTGTAAGGCTTTGCCCGCATTTACTACAAAACTTAGCGTTATCTTTGTTAGTATTACACCCGCAACGGAAACATTTTACTGCCATAAACGTTTTACCTGCCTCCCCGTTATGCTTTTATTACTTTATCAATCCTTTTTATTGTTTTCAGAATACCGTACAATTTATGTAACGGCCACACAGTTGATGAATCAGACAATGCTTTCCCCGGATTCTCGTGGACTTCCATAAACACCCCGGCAATCCCTACCGCCACCGCTGCACGGGTAAGATCCGGCATGAACTCGCGTTGCCCGCCGCTGCTTGTTTTATTACCCCCAGGCAACTGAGTGCTATGCGTAGCATCATAAATTACGGGATACCCTGTTTTTTTCATTACCGCCAACCCGCGAATATCAACAACAAGGTTATTATACCCAAACATTGACCCGCGTTCGGTCAGTAACACCTTATCATTCCCGGTAGACCGTATCTTATCTATAACATTACTCATATCCCATGGAGACAAAAACTGCCCTTTCTTAACGTTCACCGGTATCCCGGTACGTCCCGCTGCTATCAATAAATCCGTTTGCCGGGAAAGAAACGCAGGGATTTGTATGATATCAACGGTATCAGCAACTTTTTCTGCCTGACATGGTTCGTGGATATCCGTGAGCACAGGCACCCCGACTTTTAGGCGTATTTCTTTCAGTACTTCCAACCCTTCACTAAGCCCAATCCCGCGGAAAGATTTTATTGCACTGCGGTTAGCTTTATCAAATGACGCTTTAAATATAAACGGCACCCCGGCCTGTGACGCTATAAGTTTAATTTTTTTTGCCAGGGTTAACGCCATAAGTTCTGATTCAATAACACACGGCCCTGCGATTAATATTATCCCGCCGGTATTCCCAACACTATACTTCCCAACCTTAATTTTTTTATTACCCATAAATATTCCCGTTTATTTTTTGGCGTTATCTTTCAGTGCTAACGCTTTGTTTACTTTCTCCAACAGTTCTTTCATCTCAAACGGTTTCACAATATAATCCGTTGCGCCAAACAATAACGCATCATGATATGTTGTACGGTCAGATAACGCGGTCATCATGATTACCGGCACATCTTTTTTCTTGGGGTCATGCTTTATCTCCTGGCATAATGTAATCCCGTCGATATCCGGCAGCATTACATCTAGTACCGCTAGGTCAGGCGTTGTTTTCTCAAGAATACCCTGCGCAGTACGGCCAGTATGCGCGGTGACAACTTCGCAGTCAATGGTCTCAAGCCCGCTGCGGACAAGTTCCGCAAGTTCTGGATCATCATCTACGACTAACACAACTTTTTTTGTCACCTTGTTCTCTGCCTCCTTATTTCAACAACATTTTTATTTGTTTCTTACGCTAACACTTTCCTAAGTTTTCTTACATCCGCCAGGGTATCCACTCCGATAGAATCGTATTTAACCACAGCTACTCTTATTTTATAACCATTCTCAAGTACTCTTAACTGTTCAAGTTTCTCGGTTACCTCCGCCTTCGTAGGCGGCAGAACGCTTAACTTCTTGAGAAACACGGTTTTATACGCATAAATCCCAAGGTGTTTATATACCACACACTGCTTTAAATTCCCTTCCCGGGGAAACGGTATGACTGACCTTGAAAAATACAAAGCATCATTGTGTTTGTCAAATACCACCTTTACGACATTAGGATCACTTTTTTCTGCGGTATCAACAATTTTTACCGCCGCGGTTGCCATATACACATCCTTATACACTCGAAGTTCACGCGCAAGCGCGTCAATTGTTGACGGCGCAATCATAGGCTCATCACCCTGGATATTAACCACAGCATCCGCAGGACAGGTTTTAACAACTTCCGCACAACGTTCCGTACCGTTACGGCACGCTGTGGAAGTCATCACTACATTACCGCCAAACGATTTTACTTCATCAAAGATCCGTTTATCATCCGTTGCGATCACAATTTTATCTATTAACTTCGCGCGTACTGCCCGGAGCCATACCCTATGGATAAGCGTTTTCCCTGCGAATTTAATTAACGCTTTCCCGGGTAACCGCGTAGACGCGTATCTTGACGGTATAACACCAATTATCTTTATATTCAACCAAACATTACCTCCCGATGAATGCAGCCTTAAGTTCATCCGGTAATACTGTTGCTGTACCGAGTTTACCCACAACAATCCCCGCTGCATGGTTTGCTACTTCAGCTGCCTGAATTATACTATGCCCGCAGGCAAACATCATCGCTACTACACTGATAACCGTATCCCCCGCACCGGTTACATCGAAAACTTCCTTAGCTAAGGTCGGGAGATTAATTACCTTACCGTTTTTATCAAATACCATCATACCGTTCTCTCCAAGAGTTATTATCAACGACTCGCAGTGCAGTTTATCAAGAATTTCATTCCCAAGATTTTTAATATCATCATTATTGTTTATCGGATACTTATAATGCATACCATTAATTGCTTCGTTTAGGTTAGGTGTCAGGCAGGTTACCCTCTGATAAAACAGGAAGTGTTCAATCTTAGGATCAACAAGTATCGGTTTTTTGCAGGAATTAGCTTTTTTTATTATATTGTTCAACAATTGCCCGCTGATAATACCTTTCCCGTAGTCCGAGATAACAACACTGTCAACTTCAGAAATATAATTTTCTACATTTTTAAATATTTCATCAAGTACAGGTGATGATATTTTATCAGTATTTTCATTATCAAACCTCACTACCTGCTGGTGATTACCGATAACACGCGTCTTAATCGTTGTCGGACGGTTCTCATCAACTATTAAACCGTCAACCTCAACCCCGCTTTTTCTTAGTTTTGACTGTAATTCACTCCCCGCACCGTCATCACCGATTATACTTACAAGATTTACCTTTGCGCCTAAACTCGTAATATTCATCGCAACATTCCCAGCTCCTCCGGCAGTAACCACTTCGCGTTCAACTTTAACAATCGGCACCGGCGCTTCGGGCGATAACCGTGTAACTTTCCCGTGTATAAACTTATCCATCATGCTGTCACCTATTACAAGCACACGTATTTTTTTGAATTCATTAATCACGTCATTAATTTTAATCATTGTTTACACCCTTTCAGTTATCATCATATACAATAACGGCAGCATAAACTCGTGATGGCCGATAAACATATAACCCTTACCCTTAGCCGGGCGTGATACCACATTAACCCTTGCACGGTACTGGTCTATCATATCAAAATTCGCAGCGGTAAAGTTAAAGGTTTTACTACCAAGATTGCGGGTAAGATTCAACGCTTTCAGGAACACTTCGGGCAGTATCACAGCGGAACCAAAGTTCAGTACTACCCCGCCGTTCCCTATCTTCCCGACGATACCCACAAACTTTTTAAAATCCTCACCGCTTGACTTCCCCCATGCCGCACCGTCGTATCCCGGATGCTGTACAACAATATCCGTCCCGATCGCTACATGGACTGTATAAGGCACACCCAGACGGTACGCATTAGCGAAAATACTGACCTTACGATATTTAAGTTTTTGATTATCAATATTCTTACCAATGATACTCCCCAACCCGTTACCCTCGGCAGCACCGCGGGTAACCCACTGGTTCAGCATAACACCGGTTTCCTCAGCCATACCGAACTTACCGGCTGCGAGTTGTTCCTCAACATCTTCAGATGTTTTCCCGTTATACGCAATCTCAAAATCATGGATAATACTCGCACCGTTTGTCGCTAATGCAGTAATAACCCCGCGGGACATAAGGTCTATTACCAGCGGTGCCAGCCCGCATTTGATTACATGCGCGCCGTGCATCAGTATTATAGGCTTACCCTTTTTTCGTGCTGTGATTATAGCATCAACCAATAACTTCATTTTCTTAGCTACCAGTATATCCGGTAATAACGCGTCGTACTTCCCGGTTTTTTTGTATTTTGCTAAATCAACAAACTGATCAGCAGTGACTTTACTAACCCTTTTTGCTAGAGAGTACGTTTTAACCTCACGAAGGTCTAACATTATTTATACTCCTTAAGATCAATATCCATAAATCCTACCGCAATCTCTGTTCGTAACCTTACCGGCAAAAGCGACTCATCGTCTTTTAACCACACAAACAACCGTCCTTTTGCCTTAAAAATCCCATCATCCCGCATTATAGGTTCCATTTTCCAGCAGTTAAACTCTCCTATGGGCAACTTAACTTTTTCCTTACCATAAATCCGTACTTCCAATTTCCACACCTTTTCACCGCTTTGTACATCAAGTTTGGGATGCATCTTCGGTGAAATGTTTTCCAGCTTGCGGATATAATATAAACTTGACAGTATATCCAACACTTTTGAAGGTATTACGATCGGCTCTTTCCGGCCAGACTTATACGCCAATCCTTTCTCCAGGTCGTATAAAACTTTTTCATCTTTAGCATACTTCCCTTCACGCAAAGTTTTTTCGTACCCAACAGAAACATTGTTTTCGTAATCATACCATGATTCGTTAACATCCCTGACTTTATAAATAGAATCAAAAAACGAATTTGATTTTGCTTCCGACCACAGGTGGTAAACGTTCCGCCCGGCTTTAACGGTTTTACTTCTCACTTCAAGCGTAGCATATCCCGCAGGGATAACACCCCAGTGTACTAGATACACAAGCCGTTCACCCGGTCCAAACTTTTTAGCTTCAACGTTTACAGTTGAACACATTAATATAAATGTTAATAACAACAGTTTTTTCATATAAACTTATATTATACCTAAAAAACCCCGATTTTTTACTTTTGTGAATCCCGTATTATCCATCCTGCTGCGTGGCGTAACGTTTTTGCAATAAAGTCAGGTTTTTTCTCCCATTTATGGCTGTCATACAAAAGTTCACCGGGCCCGTATCCCGTAAGGACAAGCACGCCTTTCGCTCCGACATTATGCCCGAGTTTAACATCAATATACTTATCCCCGAGCGTATAACATTTTCGGAGGTTCAACCCAAACTTTTTCTCAGCCTCGAGCAGCATCCCGGGTTTAGGTTTCCGGCAATTACAATTTTCGCTTGTCCCGTGGAAACACATCAATACCCCATCGATTTTAGCGTGTGACTTCTTGATTAAAGTTTTTATCTTAGCATTGAGTTTATCCACAAGTTTACGCGGAACTATCCCCCGCGCAACACCCGACTGGTTTGATACAATAATAACTTTTATTCCTGCACGGTTAAACCTGCGGATAGCTTCTCCAGCATAGGGTAATAGATGTAACCGTGATACGTGATTAATATACCCCATCTCTTCGTTTATCGTGCCGTCACGGTCAATAAATACCGCGATTTGGCTGTTATTACCCTTTTTTTTCATTTTTTTGCTATACATCCTTTCAATCCTGCTGCCCCGGCTGGCGTTTCCACCGGTTATGTACCCAGAACCATAATTCCGGTTCATTCCGTACCCATTCTTCTATATATTTTGCCAGCATCTGCGTATTCTCCACAGCATCAGACCTTATATTCCCGGTATGTTTAAGTTTTATGGGCCCAGTGAACGTAATAACATTTTTACCGTTATTCCCACGTGAAGCACGTGCTGCGATCACTGCCGCCCCGCTTTTTCTTTCAAGCAACGACACCGCCGGGGTTGACGCTGCGGGACGGTTAAAAAAGTTTATGAATATCCCGCCATGCGCGATACTTTGATCCACCGCAATCTCAACAATCATATTCTCCCGGAGATACGCCAAACTTTTTGTTATACCGTTAGTATGCGAGAACTCAATAGCCCCGGATTTTGCGCGTACGGATTTCACCATTTTATCAACTAACCCGTTCTCCAAAGCATGCGTGATCCCGCACACGGGATATCCTTTCCACGCTAATGACGTTGCTATGTATTCCCAATTACCAAAATGCGCAGTGATAAGAATCACGCCTTTCCCTGCTTTCAATGCATCATCGATACACCCGGTACCTTCAAGTACAACAAAGTCATCAATATTGTTTTTGTTAATAGCATCAAGCTTGATGAATTCTATAAGTGTTAACCCTATGTTTTTCCATACATCATTCGCGATCCTGCGTACCTTCACCGCATCTTTTTCAGGGAATGATAAAGTAAGGTTTGACAGCATTAACTTATCCCTCTTACGGACAATACTTTTAGCGAGCATACCAAGTTCCCGGCCCAACCCCCTGGCTGAACCCCAGGGCAGCGACAGGACTAAACCTTTCCCTATTTTTG
>JBBAAG010000107.1 GCA_041658405.1 Elusimicrobiota bacterium | reverse complement strand
TTCGCTTTAACGTTTTGCAGATCGGATTTAACAACACTTTCTCCGCGGGGATCAGCTTTGATCCCCTGTTCAATCACAAACTTAAAAAAATCTCCAAGTTTCAACTTCATAGTTGATAAAACAACTCCTCAATTTACTAATATTTAGTGATATATATCCTAAATACTTACCGTGTACCCTGTGGCCCCATACTGCCACTACCTGAAGTACTTCCCCCTGTCCCTGTAGTTCCAAACGCTGGACGACGGAAAAATTTACGCGGACGGCGTTTCTTACGGTCCGTACTTTGATTACGCTGCATTTTCATTATCTTCCGTTGCAGTTTGCGTACTGCTTCATTCATTCTCTGCTTCTTTTTTTCGCTTGGAGTCACATGATATTCGCGTTTACGTATCTCCTGCAATATCCCGCTGCGTTCGCACTGGCGTTTAAATCTACGCAACGCTTCATCAATTGTCTCTCCTTCACGCAGTTCTACATACACCATAAAATTAAAAATTCACCCCTTCCTTAACTCAGTTTTGTTTTTTTGTTTTGTTATTCTATAAAAAAGATTACTTTAATCTCATACCTACCCTGGCGGCCAGGAAAGTTTACGCCCGCCAAGTATGTGAAAATGTACATGTCCCACTGCCTGTCCCGCATCTTTCCCGCAATTAATCACAACTCTATAACCATTATTCTCAAGCTTCTTCTCTTTCACAACCTTTTTTATCACCTCAAATATTTTCAAAATCCATCCGGCATCAGTATATTCATCAACCACGTTCAAGGACTCTATATGCTTTTTTGGGATTACCAACATATGCACCGGTGCTTGAGGATTTACATCATTGAAAACAACAATTTCGTTGTCTTCATAAACAATCCCTGCAGGTATCTCTTTATCCGCTATCTTACAAAAAATGCATTTATCCATAATTTCGAATATTTGTATATTAATAGACAAAAAACACAATAATTACAAGTATTTTCTTTAAAAAAATACTAAATCCGCGCTATAGCCCGCCCTTTTTCTATTTTCACAATTATCGCGGAGCAGAGTGTATTAACACTATCAGTATCCACAAAAACCTCAATATAGTTACCTGAATAGCCAAATATATACCCATTCCCTGCACTACGTTTGTTCTCTAACAACACTTCAACCCTGGTTCCAACAAACTTCTCGGCAAACTTCTGCCTTAATTCAAGATCAAGTTGCAGCAGCACCTTGCTCCTACGTTTTTTTTCTTTATTATCAACACAATCCTTCATTGTCTGATAAGCCAAAGTTCCTTCTCTTGGTGAGTACCGGAAAACGTGTAACCTTGAGAACCCAATCTTCTTTAATACCCTGAATGAATCCTCAAACTTTCCTAAAGTTTCTGCAGGAAATCCTGTGATCACATCGGTAGTAATCCCGCAATCTGGTATTTGCTCACGGACTTTAGCAATTTTCTCAACAAATTCTTCAATAAAATACGGACGGTTCATAGCTTTCAGGACATCATTATGACAGTGCTGCACAGGTATATGTAAATGCCGGCATAGTTTAGTGTTTTTCTTTATCAACCTCAACAATTCATCACTTACTTCTATCAATTCAATTGAACTCAATCTCACACGCTGAATACCATTAACCTGCGTAACTTTGTCAATCAGATTAACCAAACCGCAACTCCCTGACTTATACTTGCCTAAACGTATACCAGTAAGCACAATTTCTTTTACACCGGTATCAACTTTACGTTTTACTTCACTCAATACATCTTCCGTTTTACGGCTTGAAAGTATTGGACGGACATAAGGAACTATGCAATAACTACAAAACTGGTTACACCCATCCTGTACCTTTACATAACTTCTAACATTTGCGAAACCTGCTGAGACCCGTTGTTTTTGAGAAACATCTTCTGCAGAATATTTTTCAATTATATCCCAGAAATCACCGCACTCATTTTTTTTTATAATACGTACCGCCGGGAATTCCGATTGTAAAACCTCAGTTGCACGTTCAGCATAGCAACCAGTAAGTACTACGATTCCCCGCGGATTCACACGGCAGTAACTCCGTATCAACTGCCTGCACTGGCGGTCCGCTTCGGAAGTAACAGTACAACTATTAATAAATAAAATATCAGCTTCACTATTATCATCCGCAATCCAATACCCACCCGGCATTTTGTCAATAACAGATTGAGTTTCTGTTTGATTGACCTTACAACCGAAAGTGTAGAAACGTATAGCTGGCATCTTAATAATACTTAGCAGCAATAACCATCCTCCGGCCAGTACCGAAGGCTTTTGAAGTAACTTTCAAACCAGGTGCTGCTTGACGGCGTTTAAACTCATTTTTATCAACAGTACGTGTCACCCATTTCACTGTATCCTTGTTATAACCGTATGACACAATTTCTTCAGGCGAACAGTTTTCATCTATGTAAAAATACAATATCTGATCCAACACGTTATACGGCGGCAAAGTATCCTGATCAGTTTGATTCGCCCGTAATTCTGCTGACGGTGGTTTTGTGAAAACACTTTTCGGAATAACTCTATTTTTTATATTAATATACTCTGCAAGTCTGTACACCATAGTTTTAGGCACATCGGAAATCACGGCTAAACCCCCGCTCATATCACCGTATAGCGTGCAATATCCAACTGCCAACTCGCTTTTATTACCCGTAGACAATAAAAGGTATCCGTACTTATTGGAGAATGCCATTAATAAATTCCCGCGGATACGCGCTTGCACATTTTCTTCGGTTATATCAGGTTTAGCTCCGCGAAATTGTTTTCTAAACACATTGAGGTATGCATTATAAACTTCAGTAATAGGCACAACTTTAAATTCAATCCCTAACCCTGCAGCAAGTATTTTTGAGTCCTTTACACTTCCTTTTGATGAAAATATCGACGGCATTGTTATACCCAAAACATTTTCTCTCCCAACCGCTTCAACAGCCAGGCACGCAACCACTGTTGAATCTATCCCCCCTGATAACCCAACGGTAATTTTTGAAAACCCGTTTTTATTAACATAATCGCGAATACCTAATACAAGAGCGTTATACAGGAGTTCCATTTCAACATCCCATTTAAGACATAAATCTTCTATTCCATTCGTATCAGTATCAACTACTTTAACAGTTTCCACAAACGCCGGCATCTTAGCCAAAACCTTGCCGTGTTTGCTGATACACAAACTTTGCCCGTCAAAAATCAACTCATCATTCCCGCCCACCTGATTTACATATATTAACGGTGCACGATATTTCAATGCCAGTGCTTTTACAAGGTCATACCTTGTTCTCTCTTTCCCTAGATAGTAAGGCGATGCGGAGATGTTTATCATTAAATCAGGCTTCGATCCTGCAATCTGTCCCACCGGTTTTTCGTTATAATAATTTGTGCCAACACTATTCCCGGCCACATTCAACGTATCTTCACCTACAGATATTCCTATGTTCTTACCTTTAAACACAAATATACTTTTTTTATCCACCGGATAGAAATACCTGGTTTCATCAAACACGTCATATGAGGGAAGGAACGTTTTTGATTGAGAGAACACAATTTTCCCTTGGAACAAAACAATTGCTGAGTTCAACAATCTTGTGTTATCCCCACTTCCAGTACGTACCGGTACACCAACAATAAGTGCAGTATGTTTAAACCCGCCAGTCAGTTGCTCCAGTTGTTTAGTAACCTTTTCCACTTCATCAATCAACCATTTGCGATATAACAAATCCCGCGGAGGAGAACCTATTAAGACAAGTTCAGGGAAAACAACAATATCCACCCCTTGTTTAGCATAGCGTGTATAAACAGCTTTAACTTTCGCGTAATTCCCTTTAATATCTCCAATGCAAGGATTAACTTGCGCAAGCGCTATCTTCATAAAAACTTATCCTTGCCTGTCCTGTGAAACATTGTTGTATCTACCAATAAGATATGACACAATACTCACAGCAACTATCGCAGCAGAGTCACTACGGAAAACGTTAGATCCAAGATTAACAATCTTAACCCCGCAACTCTTCGCTAGTTCAACTTCTTCTTCATCAAATCCGCCTTCAGGGCCAATGAACAACCTAATATCCTCGTGTATTTCATTATCCAACTTTAATGAAGAAATATTATCGCCATACTTTTCATGCATCAACACCGCTCTGTTTTTACACTTGAACCCTTCTTCTTTAAGAACATCCTTAAACAACTTTATCCCGTGTAACTTCATGATGTTACTTCTCCCGCATTGTTTCACCGCAGATAACACAATTTTTTCCCAGCGTAAACGCTTATTCTCAAATTCGTCAGTTAATAATTTAACAACAACATTTTTTGTAATTACCGGCACCAAAACATCTACGCCTAACTCAACCATTTTCTGGAGAATAACTTCCATTTTATCTTTTTTTACGAGTGATGCATATACGATCAGCCTAACATTATTTTCATTTGCACTAGAAGAATCGATCATTCTATTAACCCTCACCATCACCTCATTATTTTGTACTGATTCAACAAAACCGTCCGCCTGCTGATGATGATTATTAAACACTCTTATCGTATCACCGGGTTTATAACGCAGGACAGTAACGATATGCCGTGCATCCGAATCGTGTATCTTTACGATACCACCTTTTGCGAGTTTGTCAACAACATAAAATTGCGGCATTTGATAAGATTATGTCCTGAAAACACGTTTGAAGAAACTTGAATCCTCATCATCTACATTTTCACCTGAATTCTGAGCGAATTCGCGTAATAACTGTTTTTGTTTCTCATTAAGCTTGGTTGGAACTTCAATATCTACTGTAACATACAACATCCCGGTTTCATGAGAATGCAAGTTCGGCGTACCATGCCCGCGCAACCTAAATGTTTTCCCTGGTTGTGTACCGGGCGGTATTTTCATAGTCACCTGACCACTTAATGTTGGAACTAATAATTCGCCTCCCAGCGCAGCCCTCACAAAACTTACTGGTATTTTGATAAACAGATCATCCCCACGCCGCGCAAATATTTTATGTGGTTCTATTCTTACGGTAACATACAAATCACCCGGTGGCCCTCCAAGTTCTCCCGCCTCACCTTTTCCACGCATACGTATACTTGTACCTGTATCTACGCCCCGGGGAACCTTTACCATAATCTTTGTCTGCTCTTTTACTTTACCTCTTCCGGTACACTGCCCGCAAGGCGTATCAATAATTTTGCCCTGCCCGCTGCATTTCGGACATGGTTGGGATACAACAAAAAATCCTTGTGAATATCTTACCTGCCCAGCACCACGGCAGGACTGGCAGGTTTTGGTACCCGTCCCGGGCTTTGCTCCGGAACCGTTACACACGTTGCAAGTGATGGTATGATAAAAACTAACATTTTTTTCTGTACCATTAAACGCTTCTTCCAACGTTATTTTTATCGGAAATTCGATATCATCCCCGCCGCGCGGAGCATACCTGCTGCGTGAAGATCCTCCGCTGAATAAATCACTGAATACATCAGCGAACGTCCCGCTGCCAAAACCCATATCTTCGAATACACTTCCAAAATCCGTATTCCTGAAAATATCTTCCTGGCGGTATCTTTGATCAATCCCCGCATGGCCATAACTATCGTACTGAGCACGCTTTTTTGTGTCAGACAACACTGCATAAGCTTCAGATAATTCTTTAAACTTCTGCCGTGCTTCCTCCTTCTTTTCCTCAGGCGCACGGTCAGGATGATTTTCTACAGCCAACTTCCGGTATGACTGTTCAATTTCCTGTTGTGTAGCAGTTTTCTTTACACCTAATACTTCATAATAATCACGTTTTACTGACAATTGAACTATTTCCCTTCCCTATAACCTAACTATTTACCATCAACAACTTCGCCATCAACAACTTCGCCATCGTTAGGCTTATTCCCTTCACTATTACCGGAACCAGGTTGTTCACCTCCACCGGCTGACGCGTTATTTGTGCTAGCACCGCTCCCGCTGCCGGGCTGCTGCTGTTGCCCTTCCTGCTGTTTTTTCTGCCGTGCTTCATTTGCTTCTTTGTAAATAGCTTCCGCAAGTTTATGCGATGCGGCAGTTAACTCTTCCTTCACTTTCTTAATCTTATCAATATCCCCGGTCTTCAACGCTTCTTTTGCATCATTAATCGTGCGTTCAAGATTAAGTTTTTCATCACCGGATATTTTATCCCCATGATCTTTTAACGACTTTTCTACATTATACACCAAACTGTCGAGTTCATTACGGACTTCAACTTCTTCTTTACGCTTTTTATCCTCATCCGCGAATTTTTCAGACTGTTTTACCATATTCTCGATCTCTTCTTTTGACAACTTCTGCGGTGACGTTATACGTATAGACTGCTGCTTACCAGTCCCGAGATCCTTTGCTGATACACTTAGTATACCGTTTTCATCTATATCAAATGCCACTTCAATCTGAGGAGTGCTTCGCGGCGCAGGAGGAATACCATCCAGATGAAACTTTCCGAGACTTACATTATCTTTTGCCATCGGGCGTTCGCCTTGCAGTACATGCACCTCAACCGACGGCTGATTATCCTGCGCAGTAGTAAATACTTCAGCTTTCTTAGCCGGGATTGTAGTATTACGATCTATAAGTTTAGTGAACACGCCTCCTAGCGTTTCCAGCCCAAGTGATAACGGTGTTACGTCGAGCAATACTATATCCTTAACTTCCCCGCGGATGATACCTGCCTGTAATGACGCGCCTAACGCCACGCATTCCATAGGATCAACCCCGCGTTCAACTTTATGACCAACATAATCCTCAACAAATTTCTGTATAATCGGCATCCGTGTCGGCCCGCCGACAAGGATTATTTTTGTTACATCATTAATTTTTAGTTTAGCATCTGCCACTGCCTGATCCAACGGCTGACGGCAACGGTCAACAATTGACTGTACAATATTTTCTAAGGTCGCACGGGAAAGTTTTAGAGTTAAATGTTTTGGCCCGGACGCATCTGCTGTTATAAAAGGCAGGTTAAGATCTGTCTCAAACACGTTGGATAACTCAATCTTAGCTTTTTCTGCAGCTTCCTTCAACCTCTGCATTGCCATCTTGTCGTTACGAAGATCAATACCATTCTCTTTTTTAAAAGTATCTGCAATATAATTAATCAATGCGGTATCCATATCAGTTCCGCCCAGTTGAGTATCGCCTGAAGTTGACATTACATTGAACCCGCCTTCTTTCCAGAAGTTCATAATGGTAACGTCTAATGTCCCTCCGCCGAGATCGAACACCATAATTTTTTCTTCATGCCCTGCTCGTTCAACTCCGTATGCCAAGCACGCGGCTGTTGGTTCGTTAATAATCCTGGTGACATCCAGCCCGGCAATCGCGCCAGCATCTTTGGTAGCCTGCCGCTGGTTATCATTAAAATATGCGGGAACCGTTATTACAACCTTTTCAACCTTATCAGACAAAAACGCTTCTGCATCAGTTTTAATTTTTTGTAATAAAAACGCGGATAACTGTTGCGGCGTATACTCCTTACCCCATATACTATACTTGAAATCAGTACCCATCTTACGTTTAAACGCAGTAAAGGTTCCTTCAGGATTTGTTACCGCCTGCCGACGTGCAGGTTCTCCGATAATCAACTGCCCTTCTTTTGTGATTGCTACGTATGACGGAAACGCTTTCCCTCCTAACGTAATACCTTCTGCTGCGGGCACTATCGTCGGTTTTCCACCTTCAAGCACCGCAGCCGCAGAATTTGACGTCCCAAGATCTATTCCAATAAATTTACCCATACTTTTCCTTTTCCTCCTATCAACCTAAAACAATTTTATTAAATTCTTTTTTGAATTCATATCAAGGCTCAGTTACTTAGATGACGAATAATGAATATAGATTTTATTCTTTCTCCCCGTTTTTATCACTTTTTGGTTCAGTATTCTCTTCCTTTTTTGAAACTTTAACTTTTGCAGCCCTAATGACCCTACCGTTGATTTTATAACCTTTTTGAAATTCACCAACTACTGTGTTTTCTTCGACAGTATTATCCTTAACCTGTTCCACTGCCTCGTGGCATACAGGATCAAACTTAACACAATCAGTTTCAACAACATCCACGTTGTTGCGTTTAAGCATCGATAATAATTCTTTATGTACAAGTTCTATCCCATCAATAACAGCATTAACTGACTTAGCATTTTTACTACCTGCAATTGCATGTTCCATTATATCCACAAACCCTATAACGTTCAACAACACCTCTTCTTTC
>JBBAAG010000106.1 GCA_041658405.1 Elusimicrobiota bacterium | reverse complement strand
TCAGCGAGTCAGGATATGAAGTTGTATTTATTGACGTTATGGAGACTGTTATCTCCGCGTTGAACACAAACAAAGGTTACACCATAAAAATTGTCGGGGATAACCCAAAAGAAATTAAAATACAAAATGTCCGCGCGGTTAATTCTAAAGACACCGCTGTTGTCGCGGAAGAAGTTAAATCCGCTGATATTCTCTGTACCGCAGTCGGGGTGAATATACTACCCAAAATTGCGCCGTTAATCGCGAAAGGCATTTCTTTCCGTGAAAAAGCCGGGATAACACAACCATTGAACATAATCATCTGTGAAAACCTGCTTGACTCATCGGAACACTTACGGTTATGGGTAAAAGAAAACTGTACTTGCCACGAATACGTAGATAAATACGTTGGAATGGTAGAATCCGTTGTCAGCCGCATGATCCCTGTCGTCCCTGCGGAAATACGTGAGAAAGATCCTACAATTGTGTTTGTAGAAGAATACTCTGTCTTACCCGTTGATAAAAAAGGCTTCCGCGGCGAAACACCTGTGATTAAAGGAGTAATACCTCAAGGTAATTTTAAGGGTTATGAAGAACGTAAATTGTTTATCCATAACCTCGGACATTCAATGTACGCATACCTTGGCTATCTTAAAGGTTATGAATACATCTGGCAGGCGGTAGAGGATAAGAAACTTGTTAGTATCGTTACCGCAGCATTAAAAGAATCCGGTACTGCATTGATAAAAAAACATGGGTTCACGCAGAACGATATGGATAACCATATAACCGACCTTTTCCACAGGTTCCAGAATAAAGAACTTGGGGATACCGTCGCGAGGGTTGGACGCGATCCATTACGCAAGCTCGGGTATAACGACCGGTTAATCGGCAGTGCGCGGACTGCGTTATCTTATGGTATCACCCCGGAAAATATTGCGGTAGGAATTGCCGCAGCACTACGGTATGACAACCCGGCAGATCCACAGGCGGTGGAATTACAGAAGCTAGTCAAAACTCAAAGTATTGCGGAAGTATTGAATAAATTCAGCAGTTTACCGGTAGATAGCGCTATTATTAAACTCGTAACAAAAACATTCTTTAACCTAATAAAATTACTCTAAACCCTATTTTGCCATAACAATATCCTTCTGCCTTTGTTTTTTCTTATTATCATACTCTACAAGCAAACTTTTTTCACCGAATTTCATTGCTGAATACATGTTATTAGTTTACCATTTTTGTAAATTTATAAGACTTATCTCTATCAATCGCAATTGCAGCATCTTTTCCAAATACAATTGCAATAGACGCGTCTCCATTATATGACTTCATATTTCCAATTTCTTCCCTTAATTTCCAGTTTGTTATTCCGTAAAACCAAGTAACACATTCATCTTCTCCAGCCCCAAAACCTCTATACGGTAAATCTGTCCATTCCGGTTCTCCCAAAAGGGATTTTACTTGTTCTTTTGTTTGACCAACTGTAATTTTTGAGTACATGTTTTCTTTATGCACGATATTTATTCCAAGGTATATAAAAGGAATTATTATAAGAAAAGCTACTATCCAACTCCACATTATCATATTGTTCCAACGCCAAAACGGCTCGTTTGTTTTTTCTATTTGCTGTTTTGCTTTTGCCAATTCTTCTTGATAAATTTTATCTCTTTCACTTGATGAAATCATTTCTTCTCCTTTTGCCATATACAGACAACTTCCGTAAAACCAGTACTACCACGTATAGGAATTGTATGTATTATTTCCCATTCGTCTCTAAGTTCAACATTAATTTCTGCTTGAAACTCAGGAGCTAGTTTAGAACCTGTGATACCTGTTAAAAGTTTATGTTTGGTAACTTTGTATTCCACATGATTAGATTCTTGCATTTCTATTTATCCTTTCTTTCATTTAATTTCTGTTTGTTTGTTTTCGAATTTACTAAATAGTAGTTGATCCCAGCATTGACAATCGGATAGGACTCTTCTTGTATAACACTTGTAACCGTATCTGTAAGACTAATTGTTCCATATCCAATGTCAGCGGTAAAACTCAGACTTGGAGTTATGAATAGTTCTGCCCCAATAAAACCGCCCATATAATTACCTGCACTTTCTGACTTATCCGTTTTTGCATTTAGCAAATTATATTCCCCACCAATAAAAGTACGTAATTGTGATTTAGGGTTAGGATATAAGAGTCCACGAAACCCCGTGCTTGATAGATTCTGATTTGACAAATAACACAATTCTACTGCGAGTGAATCGGATAACCCAACTTTTAGAGCCAAACCGGGATATCTCAACCCCAAAGACAAACTTTGCGCATGTAGCGTTGATAAAACACTAGTTATTAACAAGAAAACACATGCTATAAATTTCAAGGTATTTCTAAGATTTCTTCTTTTTTGGGGTTAACTTATCTTTAGGTATTCCCATCAAGGCATTGTCAACCATTTTAATTTCACTTGTATCAAAATCATATTTATTTTTCGGTTTGACTTTCAAATCAATTAATAATTCTCTATATTTATCGATAATATCAAAAAATATTAAACGTTCTTTTTTGATGTTTTTAGTTGAGAGATGTTTATGAAAATACTTCAACACGTGCGCCCGATCCATTGGAGGAACCAATTCTGGTAATAAATGGTGCAGTAATTTGGAATTAGAAACAAGTCGGCTATCAGATTTCATTATTTCCATTCTATCGAAAATATCACCCAATATATCTTTTTCGACTTCACTGATTTTACTTAATCGAGATGTCGATAATTTAACAAGATTAACCTTGTTTTTCAAAATCTCTTCTTTAAAATCTTCGAAATCCACCATTCCAAGCCCACCCATTCTTTGCATTCCCCATGAAGCTACAGACGCATAGACCAACTCTACAAAGTGTTCGTTCTTAAGGAGTTTAAGGTATTGCCCTGAAGTCTTGCATTTTCTTAACATTTTCATGCTTTGAATATGAAAATAGACGCTAGGACCTCCGTATTTTTTGTAAGTCATTTCTCTCAACTTATCAAAATTCTTTTCTAGATACTTTGTCAATTCCACGTTATCCTTGAATTTCATTTAACTTTCCATCCTCTTTTTGAATAAATTTGTGAATTATTTTGCACAACGGAATCCGTTGCACACCGCCTCAAGATGTGAAGGCGAACGTGTTGTTGTCATACAATATGTGGAAGGAAACAGAAATGAGCCTCCACGTATTACCTTCCCATACACTGTCAATTTAGGATCATACCAATCGTTACACCATTCAAACACATTTCCAGCCATGTCATAGCATCCGTATGGACTTTTCCCATTCTCATAGTTTCCAACCGGTGCAGTATGAAATACATCATATCCATCCAGGTATCCAACTCCATAGTAAGACTGATCAAACCAATTACAATAATTGTCATGCCATGTGTTTCCCCAAGGGTAAGTTCTTTTATCTGTACCTCTTGCCGCTTTTTCCCACTCAGCTTCGGTTGGTAACCGTTTCCCTGCCCATTTCGTATATGCATATGCTTCATACCATGTAACCATCACGGGCAATATTGTGCCACTAGAGGCAGAAAATCCAGTATTTGAATCTGTCCATAATAATGGCCTAGTAATAGTATTACTTGTTTTCCATACCCAACCTTCAGAAGTCCAATAAGACGAATTACTATACCCACCCGCATCCATAAACTTCTTGAATTGCCCGTTTGTAACTTCGTATTTGTCGATATAATAAGCATCAAGATATACTGTTCCATTTCCAGTTCCCATCGTAAAACTTCCCGCGGGAACAAGTACCATACCTTCGGTAGCAGTCCCGCCAGAAGATTGAGTTGTTGCATTAGCTTCTGCTGAATATGACGAATTTCCCGAATTATTATAAGCTCGTACCCTGTAATAATACTGTGTACTCGCGGATAAACCAGTACTACTATAACTTGCAGCATTTGCTGTTACCGTAGCAATCTCGCTGTAAGTTCCACTTGTATCAGTTTTCCGTTCAATACGGAACCCTGTTTCGTTAGACGAATTATCTGTCCATGTAAGATCTATTTGGCTTGATGATATTACACTTGTTTGAAGATTACTTGGCGCGCCAGGAATGCTACCACTTACTGATACTATTAAAATAAAAGCACTTGTCCAACTACTATAATTCCCAACACCATCTTTTGCGCGAACACGCCAGTAGTAGGTACCGTTACTAAGAGTTGTTGTTACTATATAGTCTGAACTTGTCAACTCAGTTTGGTCAATAACCGTATTTGTAAAACCCGAACTATTTGATAATTGTAGGCCGTATGTTGTCCCGCTAGCGTCTGACACATCAGACCAATCGAATACTGGTGTCGCAGTAATTGATGTTCCACCATTGTTTGGAGATAACAATGTAGGTATCGTTGGTGGTGTTGTGTCAGGTGTACCGCTAGTAGTGGTGAATGATTCCGCAGAATATGCCGAGTTGCCAATATTATTATATGCGCGAATACGATAATAATACTTCGTACCTGTATACAGGCCAGTGTTGTTGTAAGCTTTGATATTAGCTTTAACTATAACAATTTGCGAATATGTACCTGTCGTACCAGTTTTCCGTTCAATACGGAACCCGGTTTCGTTAGACGAATTGTCTGTCCATGTAAGGTTTATTTGAGTAGATGATATTGTTGTGGCTAGTAAATTACCTGGTGAACTCGGGATAGTACTATTTCCGCCGTTATTGTTCTGCAATGCAACGTTATATTCATCAACTTTTTGGTCGAGTTTTTCCGCAGAATCTTTTAAAGCATCGGTAATACCAAACTTTAATCCGCCGCTATATGCTGAAATAGACATATAAGCGAGTAAACTAAGTACGATTGACCAAAACAATAGACGTTTCATGTTATTTCTCCACACGATTTTGTTAGTTATTGTAACAAATATATTACCATCAGTCAAGTAGCACTAATACTTGTAGTAATTTAATAAACGAGTGAGTTTTGGGTGTGTTTTCGAAACAATATAATATTGAGATATGAATCTTTTCTTAACTACAGGTTAAATACCAATATTAGGGTATTGGTGAATGGTGTTAAACAATTTCTTCCCGGGTAACTTACTGGCAGAAATGTACGTCACTTTACTGTTTTTCATGTTATTCTATCCCTCTTTGTATTTCTTCACACAAGTTACCTAACATTAATCATTACTCCCTTGCTTGTTTGGTAACAATATCTTTTTGCCTTTGTTTTTTCTTATTATCATACTCTACAATTAAGCGTTCATCGGTAAACGGATCAATTCCCGTATAGTACATCACAGCGGACCATGTTGACGGCAGAGGCGTATAAATCTGCACCTGTTCCGGCGTGATCTTCAGGTATTCATCGATAAACACGCGTAAACGTTCCATCTCTTTATACCAACACCCGGGATGCGCTGCGATGAAGTAGTAGGTAAGAAACTGTTTCCTTCTCATCTTAGACGTAAGCTTATCATGTTCTTCCTTAAACTTCAGCAGGTATGACGCTGATGGTTTACGCATGAGGCGTAACACCTTCTCGTCAGTATGTTCCGGTGCGAGTTTCAGTTGTCCCGACGTATGGTACTCCACAAGCTCGCGGAGGTACTCTTTCCCAAACTCTTCATCCAAAACTACAAGATCATGGCGTATTCCTGAAGCTAATGCAACTTTACGTACGCCCTTAACTTTCCGTACCGCACGGAGTAAGGCAATCAGTTTTTCATGTGAGCCATTAAGATTAACGCATTTCTTTGGGAATAAACACTCATGGGTTTTACACGGTTTACCCTTTTCCCTTAACGCACAGGCCATACCGTACATATTCCCAGTAGGGCCACCAACGTCACTTATCATACCGTTGGATCCGGTTAGGCCGGTGATCATCCCTGCTTCACGTTCTATAGATTCTACACTGCGCGAGATAACATTATTCCCCTGGTGTAACGCAATACTGCAGAACGCGCAGCCCCCAAAACATCCCCTCGTTGCAGTGATTGAATATTTAACAGTATCCTGCGCAACAACGTACCCATCCTTTGCGTAAAACGGATGCACCTCGCGGGTATACGCGAGTTCATTCACGCGGTCAAACTCTTCCATCGATAGGTATGGCTGCGGCGGGTTTTGTATGAGATACCGTCCCGCATGCTGCTGCATCAACCCGCGTGCGTCCATAGGGTCATTATTTTGTGAGAATATTTTAAACATTCCAATAAACTTTTCTTTATCCTTCGCAACCTGTTCGTATGAAGGTAATTCAAGATATCCTTCCACTGGCGTTTTGGAGATATAACATATTCCGCGGGTATCACGAAAATCTTCCCCGCGGCCCATTTTCCCTGCGAGTTCCACTATCGCTTTCTCACCCATACCATAAACAATAATATCCGCCTTCGCATCGAATACTAACGACCGGCGTACAGCGTTATCCCAAAAATCATAATGCGCAATACGGCGAAGGCTAGCCTCCACCCCGCCGAGAACTATAGGCTTTGCCGGTTTATAGTGTTGGCGGATAAGGTTCGCATAAACCATACACGCGCGGTTAGGACGATGCGTATTATCCCCGCCCGGGGTGTAGTCATCATCGTTTCTCCATTTTCTTGTGGCGGTAAAGTTTGCTACTAACGAATCAACCGACCCTGCGGTAATACCCCAGAATAACCGTGGTTCACCCAGCCGTGTAATATCAACCCCTGACCTTGTGGTAGGCTGCGCTATGATCCCAACTTTATACCCTGCAGATTCAAGCACACGGCCGATAACCGCTGCGCCGATAAACGGGCTGTCAATATAAGTATCACCCGTAACAATAATGATATCAGGTTGCGCCCACCCGCGCTCGTTAAGTTCTTCACGGGTAGTGGGTATAAAATTTGTATTCACACTCACTTCTTATGATTTCTTAAGTAACAATAAAGCAGTATCTGCCATTGACTGCAGGATTAAATTACACGAGGTCGCTCCGGCATCAAGCACTCCGCGGGAACGCTCACCCAACCTGCTTGCACGCCCAATTTTTGCAACCATATCCTTAGTTGAATTCTTACCATTCTCGGCTGCAGTTTTTAGTGCAGACAGGCATTCCTCAAAACTTTTATTCTGCGCAAGCGCTGCGTTGTATGCTTCCACTGCAGGGATAAGAGTATCCATCAACGTTTTATCCCCAACCTTTGCCTGTACCAGCGCCTGTAATCCCGTAAGCGCAGCGGTGAAGACATTACCGTAAACAGTTTTGTCAATCTCCGCCTTATCCTTACACGCTTTTGACATTTCAATAAAAATAGTTCCGTACAACGGGCCCATGGACCCGCCGATTTCCATCACCAATATTTTTCCAAGTGTGTTCAACCCGGAGGAAAGAGTTACTTTTGTGTTCTCCAACCGTTTTTGGCACATCGTGAACCCTTTATTCATATTAACCCCGTGGTCACCATCCCCAATCGCGCCATCAACTTCACTAAGATACTTCGTATTATCCTGAATAGTTTGGATCAACCCAAACACTACCGCGCTACCGGCATCATTCGTAAACTTGTCAGCCATTGAAACACACTCCTTTTATTCTCAAACTCTTTAATACGTTTTCTTGAGCCCGTATAATCTATATTAACCCCTAAACTGGCGTAAACCCATACAGTTAGCTTCTTCGTCAATAAGGCCTTTTAGTTCAGCATCTAGTTTCATGACGGTTAATGTCACACCCATCATCTCTAACGACGTGAAGTAGTTACCGACATACGATTTATGGATACTAATCCCTTTTTCCTTCAAAATATCAGCAACTTTATTGAAGAGAATATATAGTTCCATCACAGGCGTTGCACCAAGGCCGGAAACCAGTACCACCACATCATCACCTTTAACAAACGGGTAATCTGGAAGAATAATGTCTAACATCATCGCTGCCATCTCATCAGCAGATTTTAGGTCAGTAACCTTTATCCCAGGCTCGCCATGATGCCCGATACCGAGCTCCATTGTTCCATCCGCGATCTTAAAATTTGGCTTGCCCACCGCGGGAATTGTACATGGGGTAAGCCCAATACCAACACTACGCGTATTACTAATCGCTTTTTGCGCTGCTGTGATTACTTCATCGAGCGAGCCGCCTTTTGCAGCTTTCGCACCACCAACTTTCCACATAAGTATTTCACCCGCAACCCCGCGGCGTTTGTGCATCTCAGTCTTTGGTGCGGATGCTACATCATCGTTTGCAACAACAGTTTTTACGGTAATACCTTCCTCTTCAGCAAACTCTCTCGCCATCTTGACGTTCATATTATCCCCGGCATAATTGCCGTAGAGACACGCAACACCTTTACCTGAATTTGCTGCTTTGAACGCATCAAAAAACGCTTTCGCTGTCGGTGACGAAAATATTTCGCCTACCGCCACAGCATCCACCATATTTTTACCGACATATCCCACAAATGCAGGTTTATGCCCG
>JBBAAG010000105.1 GCA_041658405.1 Elusimicrobiota bacterium | reverse complement strand
GATATCATAATTCCCTGTAACAGTACCGGTGTTTAGTATAACCCCGTATGAGGTCAACATGTTTGCATTGTTGTACTGGTATGTCATCGTTCCCGACCAGTCGGTATATTTTGTACGGTTTCCTATATCGTCGTACTCATACTTCTGCTGTCTCCCTCCGGGATACGTTACTTGTGTTAGCTGGTACAAATTGTCATAACCATACTCTGTATCGCCATCAGGGTCGCTCATCAACGTTTTCATCCCTGCGTTGTTGTACGTATAGTGTTGATACGGAATGTTTGAGGTGTTATAGTCTATACGCTCAAGCCAGTTGTTTGTGTTGTACGCGTACTGCGCGGTGATACCGTTGGGATATACCACGCTGGTACTGTTACCTACAGGATCATACGAAAAATTGATTGTCCCTGCGTCATCATCTGTCAGGCTCTCCATGCGGTTGAGAGTGTTGTACGCAAACAGTGTGTCTTTCGTTCCACCCGGGTACACCACACGTGTACGATTGCCCACCAAGTCGTACTCATGCGCGACAGTATACTCCACGGGTTCCGGTACGCCGGTAAGAAACTTTTGTTTTACCACCGTCAGGCGGTCAAGGGTGTTGTACTCATACCGTGTTTCAACATCCGGGGTAATTGCGGTGATAAGGTTATAGTTAGCATCGTACCCGTACTCAACTGTTGTATTATCAGGATACGTCTTTCGTACTAACCGGTTAACTGCGTTGTATGTGGATACAACAACATCGGTCCCATTTGTTCGTGATATAACATTCCCCGCAGCGTCGTACCCATACAAAATATCGTTACCTATTTCATCAATCTCCATGGTCCTGCGGTTAAGATTATCATACTGGTACTCAATAGTTTGTGATTTCGGTGTCACAACATGGCGGAGGTTGCCATTAGCGTCATAGTCATAATTTGTAGTATTCGTGTTCGCGTCAGTAACACTTTTTTTCCACCCGTTTGTGTAGTACGCATACTCCACTGTCTTCCCTAATGGGTCAATAACTTTCTTTAGGTTACCAACGTTATCGTACTGGTACTCTGTTACCTTCAACGTTGTACCCGGATGTTTTTCTTCTTTCACCCAGTTACGCGGATAGTATGTGTATTGAATAGTGTTACCGTTAGCATCTGTTTTAGACTCAAGGTTACCCACTTCGTCGTAAGTAAACTGTGCGGTATGATTCTCTTCATCCGTAATTGTTTCTACCTGATATATATTATTGTAACCATATTCTAATGCATACCCGTTTGCATCAATTATCTTTTCGGTATTACCAACTTTATCATAATAATAATGCGAATGCCCGCCGTTGGGGTAATGTATTTCACTTGTACGGTTCAAATCGTCATATACATACGTTGTAGTACTACCCCGCGCGTCAGTAATTGTTGTGCGGTTACCCGCTTCGTCGTATCCGTAACTCATAGTATTACCCATAGCGTCAACAACACTGGTTAACCGATTCATATTGTCATAATTATACAACGTCTTGTGTCCATTTGGATCAGTCACAGATTTACGGTTACCGTCGTCATCATATTCATAGGAAGTTACTATCGCATACGGCGCGGTTATTGCCGTCAACCGATCAAGATTGTCGTACGTAAACGTTGTAATGTTCCCTTTGGCATCCGTAGTTTGTGTACGATTGCCGTTTGCGTCGTATATATACACTACTTTATTATATTCTTCATCTTCAGATTCTTCAAGCTGGTTGTGGTAGGTATACTTAAATGTTTTCTTACCTTCATCATTTGCGTTAATATGTTCTGTGAGATTGCCAAAATCGTCATAAGTAAACTCTTCATCTTTAGAACCGTCTGAAACATATATTATTTGTTTAACCCTGTCCGTACCTTCCGGGTCAAGTACATATTTTGTTAAACGTTCCAACGCGTCAACCGTGCCGGTAGAACGGCCCAGGATGTCAAAACAGTACCGTGTGGTTTTACCCTCGGCATTTGTTACGGTTGTACGGTTACCCCAGGTATCGTAACCGTACGACGTGGAGTTCCCGTTTGCGTCAACATACGATACCAGCTGGCCTGATGCATTGTATGTATACGATGATGTATTAAGTTCAGGGTCTGTGACTGTCTTAAGGTTACCGAATGTGTCATAAGTGTAGGTATACAGTTTATTACGTTCATCTGTGAATGTTTCAACTTTTTTGTAGTCCTCGGTATACGTGTAACTAACCGACCCTACCGGCGTAGTGATTGTATGAATATTCCCATCGTCGTAGTAAGTATAACCATATGTATCGTTACCATAGTCGGTCATATATGTATTATCATTGTTTTCATCCCAGATAAACGATTTTACCTGGTTTACCGCGTTGGTGATATATACCACGCGCCCACTGCTGTCGTATTCAATCACTGTTGATTTCCCGCGGCTATTGGTAAACGTATTCTTGCGGTAAGTATCGTCATAACTTATGTAGCAAGTATCAGATATTTCATCGTATACCGGCCCGTCCTGCCTCACAACACGGTTATTGCTGTCATACTCGTACTGCCGGATCGCAAAACGTTTATTCGCATACTTTTTGTCATTATGGGAGATTAACCTATGGTTATTGTCATACAAATACTCTGCGGTAAGGCCGCCGGGGTAGTCCACCCGGGTTAATAACGTATTTTCATAAGAATACGTTGTCCCGCGGCCAAGAGGGTCAACCATCAAGTTTATCAGTAAGTCATCATTATATTCTATCTGTATCTCCCGCCCGGCAGTATCTATGATTTTGCATAATTTATCAGGGTAACCAGGTAAGTATTCAAAACTCACTGTATTGCCGTAAGGGTCAATAATGTGTTGCAATGCACAGTTTTGGGCGTTATATTCATAACGTATACCGTTCATTTCGTATAAGTTTACAATATTATTTTCAGTATCCCACTGAAGTTTTGTTGTGGTACCTTTTGGCGGATAAAAGTATCCGTCTTCATTGTTATACACAAAATTAATTTCTGCGGCGTCACCGCGGAATAATGTCCATGACCCATCGCTTTGCTCAAACCTAACCCTGGTATCAAACGGATGTGCCCACCCGTACCCGAATGGGCCATAGAAATTCATCATACTGTTGTATGACCTTGTAAAATGCAGGGGCAGCCCTTTACCGGGTAGTGAAAGGTCGGTAACGTAATAATATAAATTACCGGTAACCGTGTTCATTGAGTTAAACGAATTCGCGGTTTCCTTAATATCTCCGGTCATTGGTGTCGAGATTGGACGCACATTGCCTCGGCGTTTTATGCCGTTGACATACTCAGTCCTGCTGCTCCTGCCAGTGTTACTCCCATCAGGACGTTTTATCTGCGGTAATTCGCGGTGGCTGAAGTTTGCTAACTTCCCGTCAGTACTAACGATATGCAGTACACCGCCCTGGCTAAGTACAGGTATAAACGTTGCGGTTGTACTCGGGAAAAAGAAGGGTTGGTTCCATACACGGAAACCGTTATTGCCGTTTATTGCGTATATCATCCCCGGATCTTCAGACCATACAAAAACAATACCGTCTTTATCAACGGCTATATGTTCTTCACCATAAACAGGGATATTGATAGATAGAACGTATTGCCAGGTAGTTGAGCCATCCAGTGTGTTTAGTGCGTCTAAACCATAGTCAGTAACTACGCATGCTTTTTCGTTACTAATCATTGCAGGGATAGATACCGGAAGAGTGCTTCCATAATCCTTTGACCATACACGCGTACCGGATAAATTTATCTTTGAGACATAGTTATGAGGTAAGCCAGGTTCCCACATATATGCAGATTGCCCTTCAATAACAGAATAAATATTGCCGTTACTATCAACACTAGGCGAGTATTTTAGCTGCACTCTTTCATCCATATATTCGCATGCAGAAGTTGCCCATACAAAATAGTGAGTATCAATATCTACTGCTACTACACGGCGGTCGCCAGAAATGTAGAGCCTATTATCCGCCTCTCTTCCCAATGTTGGGGAATAGGTTTGCAAGTTTTCACTGCCAAGGTTATCAGTAACATCCAGCGCCCAGGATTCTCTACCGTCAGCCATTGAGAACGCAATTACGGTATTATTATTTATCGCATAAATTTCATTGCTGGACGTATACCCTAACGCCAGGGGAGATAATGCGTTGTAAGTTGCTGATACCCATACGATTACACCGTCTACAAATTTATAGATCCTGTAATTATCCGTCAATACATACAATTCATCGCTATTACCTATAGATACTGACACTATATTATCAGCAAAGCCGTAGTAGTCATATACAATACCGGTTTCCGGGTCGTACATCTTCAACGTTGTTTCTACGGATATAAACACCACACCGCGGCTATCCACTACCGGCGGGACTATTATCTCGCCCGTATCTGTTATCGTACCGGTAGAAAGGATTGCTTCCCTCTGCGGGCCGGAAACTAAACTCGTTATACAAGTGTTAGTATTATTCCCGTATGCTGATGGCCAGTAGGGCGTACTGCCTGGCACGGGGGGTTCGTAGTATGTCGTCGCTGCCAAAGGGAGATGGTATATATGCCCGATACCAAGATCGTACGTTGAAGTCACGCTGCTGCCAATAACTTCCTGCCCGCCTAATAACACTATCGACTGGTAACTCGTATTTGCTGTTGCACGGCCAAAACCGCTGAGGACCGCGTCAATTTCATATTCCGCGGAACATACGCTCTGATATACTATCAGTAACGCAAATGACAGTACGAGTTTTAGTACACTACAATGTTTTTTCAACTATTTTCCCCGTTTAAGTTAATGTTAAAGTTTCATTATGAACGCAAGTTTATAGTATATCGGCATAAAATCTACCGGCGCGCTTGTACCGGTATTATTAACCGTTAACGTGTGTGTATGGCTGCCGTTTGTGTGAATCAACGGCTCACTGCCTGTACGCCAGGCATACGACCCGCCGTCGCTTGTGATTGACGCATCTGTGAATACATCACGGCCTAATCCTGTTGTCGTCGCTTCTGATACAGTATGTCCGTGAAGGCCATCAGTACTCGTTGTGGCGGTATGGTTATGCGCTGGGAGCTGGCTGGTAGAAGTTAGCGTGAAATATGTCGCACCACCGGTTAACCCAGGCTGTTCTGCTGCACCGCTGACGCTTAATATGAACCTGTTCCTAAGATCCGGCGTGTCTTGGCTACCATCGCATAAGCCCCAGCCGCTGGGTAAGGATTCTATTGAGCCTGACCACATGATTATCGAACCTTTGGGTACCATATAAAACTCTGTACCATTAACCGTACTTCTAACTTCACCGGATACGTCTAACGCTTTCCCAGGATTTGTTACGCCAATTCCTACATTACCATCACTATCTACCCTCACCTGTTCTGTCATAACACTATCTTTGCGGGTAAGGATACGTACTGCTCCGGCTTCTGACCCTGCGGTGGCAGTAGACAACACGCCGTCAAAATACGCAGCGTCTTTTAACGCGCCGGTTGAATTTTCTACCTGGAACATTAACCGCGTACCAAAACCGTTAGCGGCTGTTCCTGTGGTGAACCCGCGAAGCACTGCTGTTGGTGTTGGCGTATTCGTTTCCGCTGTTTCATGGTCTATCACTGCGGTAAACGATACCGCACTGCTGCCATACACGTGGAATGGCCATTCAGTTGATGGTGTTCCAACAAAAAGGTTGCCATCAACTTCAAAGTTGCCGGTTGCACGTTCTGCTGTCTCTGCACGGAAGGCATACGCTACGGTAATAACTTTTTGTTTCCCCAGCGATACCGGCGTTTCGCCGTCATTTATCAAGGTTTCTATATACTTTGTCGCACCGTCAAATAGCGGTATAGTAAATGAATTTACAGAACCCAGGATTGCGTTGAATATCCCGCTTGATACTACCACGGTTTGGGTTTCATTCCACAGTTCGGTTGTCATATTGGAATCGTAGAGTTTGAACGTTATACTTTTTTCACTGTTTACTGGTACGTTGTCCTGATATAACCGTCCCTGATAATTCATCGTAGGGGGGACCGCCGCTATTAGGTTGCCTGTCGTCAGGACTAAAACAATTGTTACCGCATACTTCAAAAACTTAACCATTTTTTCATTTTCCTCCTATTTTGTTATTACCGGTACAAATTCTGTTTCTAAATTACCTGCATTTATTTCTAGTCCACTGATAACCGTTTCAGTGACGGATTTCCCTGCTGGAGTAAATATTTCTTCTTTAATCTTTTTTGGGAATAATACGGTGTTTTTTGGCTCGCTAAAATATTCTACCGTGTATTTCTCCGATAGTTTACCGTGCATATTGTATATCTCCACGCTTCCTACAACACCTTTACCGGAATCTACAGATACCATTACTTGCGGGTACTGTGATTTACCGTTCTTGGGTATCGCTGTGATAACAACAGTATTCCCAGATTTATTATCCACTGATGTATCGTACTGGTTTAGGTATTCCGGTAGATTAAAAATAAACTGCGGTAACCCGGAGAGGCTGGGTAAGGATTTACTATTCTTTTCATTCTCAACCTTCCACTTGCCCGAAGGAAGGATACGGTAAGTTTTTTTGCCGATAACAACATCTATCTTTCCTTGTACAACGCGTTTGTGTTTATCCGGTTTTGCGTAAATATATGTTTGTTCTGTTTTATGCGCCAACGCGTTGTCTATACCGTAACTAAGCTTTTCGACTTTCATCTTCAATGTTTGGATATTTCCGAAATTGGCCTTTACTTTCTCAATTACAGGGATTCCCGCTGTACCGGGCTGCGGATAGCCCGTACTTGCTGTAGATAATAGTAGTAGTAATACCGGTAATACTGACTTTCTCACTTAAATGTTACCTCCTAATAAATATTATTTAATTTTTTAAAACCTTGCACTTAAACTGAACCTATGAGTATTGCCTAAGTCCGAGTACGGGACAAATGAGTAGTCGAACTGGTAGTTGTAGAGTTTGAAGCCAAGCCCGGCTGATAGTCCAGTATCCATCTCTAAAGACTGCGAACTTATAAGTGTCGGAGTATTAGTGTTTGACTCGGATTTTAGAAGACTTATCGCTTTCATCAAGTATCCCGCTCTTAACGATACCATGTTCATCACAGTGTATTCTGTCCCTATCGCGTACCCGACTTTTGAGTCGTAGGGCGAAAACTTTATGTCGCTTGCCAGCATCACCACGCCAAAGAGGTTGTATCCTACACCCGCTGTTATCGTCAACGGCAAGTTGTACCCCTGGCTGATAAACTTCATCTGTGTACCAAGGTTTTGGATTGATACCCCAAGGTTAAGGTTCTTTATCGCAGTTGCGTGCATCAATCCTATATCTACCGCTACTCCCGTTGCGCGTTCGTTTTCTATTTGTTGTTGTACGAGTTTTAAGTTTACACCCAGGCTGCTCCCCGGGACGAGTTCCCGGCTGAACGCTACGCTGCCCGCGATGTCCGCTGCGCCAAACGTACCTTCGAGTTCTCGGTTATCCCCCCGGCGTTCAAGGTCGCCTTGAGACAAATACACTACGTTACATCCTAACGTGCCTATCTTCGTCGGTAACGCTATTGCTGCGTAGTCGTAGGTTGTGTCTACCAGCCACTGTGTGTGCATCAGGGCGACTTCGGGTTTTGTAATCTTCGCCACACCGCCTGGGTTACACATCATGCCGGTAACATCATTAGATACTGCGGTATACGCCGAACCCATCCCTACGGCCCGCGCGCTGCTGCCAATCTTTAAGAACGCTGCGCCCACGGGGTCTGCTGTAATGCCATAAGATACTGAGGTTAGTACTGCTAAGACTGTAATTATTATGTTTTTCATATATTTCACCCCTTACCGTATTACCGCAAGTTTTTTCACGGCTTTGATGTCAGCATACCCGGACTTATGCGCTTTTATTAGGTAAATATATACCCCGCTGGCGTACCCGCCGGAGTCCCATTCCTGTTCGTAACAATACTTGTTGTTCACCACACTTGCTGAATTACCATCAATATTGGTGGTGTATATTAACTCACCGGCAATATTGTATATCCCGATATCTACTTTGTCCGCTATACCGACTTCAATGTGTAACACCGGATTCTTCCCATACTTTGCAGGATTAGGGAAGCTGTACACTTCGCCTAACTTAAACGTCGGATCGGGACCGCTTTGTACAAACTTTAACGCGCCGTAGAGTTGCGAACTATCACTGGTTTTTGCGGTACATATTTCGCTGTACCCCAATTGCAGTTTTTTGTTGCGTACAATAAATTGTATTTTGTTTTGCGTTAATGAGTACTGGTTAAACGGTACCGCTGTTGCGGTGATATACACTTTGTCTTTCGTCCCATCACTACCGCTGCACGTTGCAGACTTGTACGCTTGTAAGCCGTCTATTATCAAAGTAGTATCGTTGACAGTAGCGGATTGAGCAAATGTAAACCTTACCCCGTTGATATTCCCCCAGCTTTGGGTTGAACCCGACACTTCAAACTCGTTTGTACGAAATGACAGGTAGTTCCACCCGCTGTTGATGTCGGTGCTCGAAGCTATGTTATATCCATGTGAATACCAGCCTGAGCTGCCGCTTTTGAATGATATTTTTAACGCCGATACGTCTGTTTTTTCTGGAACATACAACCA
>JBBAAG010000104.1 GCA_041658405.1 Elusimicrobiota bacterium | reverse complement strand
CTTTATTAAACTCAATAATCCCAGCATTATCCTTGAATACGGAAATACACCAGCTGCGGTCAAGTTCTTTAGTTGCCCTTGCGATTGTAGACTTCAGGAGGTTATCAAACACTTTTTTCTTTAACTTACCTTTTTCGTAGTACTGATACTCCACCACACCGGTAAGAGTTTTATGTTTACAATGCTCAGACCATGTTTGCGCAATGGTTTCAAGTTCAATATCAGTAGGATTCCGCTGTTTACCCCGGAAATACTGCTGAACAACTTTCATCTCAGCTAAGGTCAACGCCAATAAGTTTTTGTTACTGATCTCAACCAACTGTTTATCATTAGCTTTGAGGACATCAATATCTTCCACTAAAACCTTAGGTTCGATTTTCACTACCGGCTTCTTAGGCACAACCTTTTTCTTTTTGTTGACCACTTTATTTGTCACCATTTTTTTATGCATATCCTTTACTAATAAATTATTACGCCAGTTTAAATTCCTGGATAACAGTATTCACCAATAACTTCCGGCAGATAAGCTGCATCTGCACTAACTTAACCGATCCTTTAAGCACAAACTTTTGACCGGTAGATACAAAAACAACTTTTTTTATACCGAGATCCTCAGCGGCTTTCACCACGCTCTCCCCCGCAGCATCAGTAACACCGCGTTTGTACCATGTTTCCACCACGTGTTCATCCTTAATTGCGGATTTATTGTTGTTATGCGCAGAACTTTTTGTCCCGGGTTTCACATCATCCGGTGAGGTGATAATATAATTCTGGGTGATAGGATCCGTTAATAATTCCGCAGCTAAACGTTTTGCATCACTCGTTGAGAGTTCACCGTATACCATATAAAGTGTTGAAACGTACACTGCGGTAACACCGTTTACCTGCAAATCTTCAATACTCTTAACCATAGACGCTGATGAAGATAATACCTTGGGTACGATTTCAATTAAATACTTACTGTTTTGCGCCATAATTATTTTTTCTCTCCCATCACTTACTTCCCGATTAACCTCTTATACGCTTCCTCATATTTTTCTAACGTTTTTTTAACAATCTCTTCCGGCAGAGACGGTACCGGCGGTTGTTTATCCCATTTTATGGATTCAAGGTAATCCCGCACAAATTGCTTATCAAAACTTTCCTGTGATTGCCCAACAGCATACTTATCTTTTTCCCAATACCTTGATGAATCAGGTGTCAGTACTTCGTCAATAAGTATCGGCGCAGTTTTACCTTCAAGAATGCCAAACTCAAATTTTGTATCCGCAAGGATTAACCCTTTTGTATCGGCATAATCCCGCGCGGTTGAGTATAACTCCAAACTTGTATCCTTCAAAAACTTAGCAATTTCGTATCCTTCATTATTAATAACTTCCTGTTCAGACACATTAATATCATGCCCTGACATTGACTTTAATGCTGGGGTAAAGATAGGATTCTCTATTTTCTGTGATTCTTTCATCCCGGAAGGTAGAGCGATCCCGCAGACAGTACCCGTTTTCTGGTATTCTTTCCATGCAGACCCCGCAAGATAACCCCGGACTACGCATTCAACGTTGATACGCCTAGCTTTCTTTACAAGCATTGAACGCCCCTCTAACTGTTCCTCGTACTCACGTAACTGTTCAGGATACTTCGCAGCATCAGTTTCAATCAAATGGTTCTCAACAACACCAGCGAGTTTGTGGAACCAAAAAACTGACATCCTGGTCAATATCTTTCCTTTACCCGTAACAGGTGTCGGGAGAATATAATCAAACGCAGAAATCCTGTCAGTCGCAACAATCAATAATTTATCCTCCAGATCGTATACATCACGCACTTTCCCGCGGAATAACAGTTTTATTGTCTTTAAGTCTGACTGTACCAACTCATTTACCATTGTGAATAATACCCTCCAAACCAGCTTTTATTTACTTGATAATCATTGAACGTACAAAAATTATTAAAGCGTAAGACCCTGCGCTAATCAACGCAGCTATTGGGATAGTCAGTAACCATGCCCACACAATTTGTCCCGCCACACCCCACTTCACTGCGCTGAACCTTCGTACCGATCCAACTCCCATTATTGAACCTGTGATTGTATGTGTGGTACTCACGGGTATCCCAAATCCCGACGCAATATACAGCATCATAGCAGCGCCAGTTTCTGCGCAAAAACCATCTACCGGTTTTAACTTAACAATTTTTTGACCCATGGTTTTCACTATTTTCCATCCACCGAACATTGTACCTAATGCTATTGCAGCGTGGCAGGTGATTACGACCCAAAAAGGTACGTAAAAATGTGAGCCGAGATATCCAGCGCTGAAAAGCAGGCTTGCGATTATACCCATAGTTTTTTGCGCGTCATTGCCTCCATGTCCGAGGCTGTATAACGCAGCGGAGACTAACTGTCCTTTACGAAATATATTGTCAATCCTTGTAGGATTAAACTTCCTGAATATCATGTAAATGACATAACAAAACACAAATCCCAGTAAAAAACCAAATACAGGAGATATAAAAATAAATGCTACTGTTTTTATTATCCCGCTCATTACCAACGCCTTGGGGCCAGTTTTTACTAAAGCCGCTCCGATTAATCCTCCGATCAAAGCGTGTGACGAGCTCGTTGGTAAACCCAACCACCAAGTGATAAGATCCCAAATACATGCACCCATAAGAGTCCCAAAAATCACATATTTATCAACGATTGTGATATCAATTATCCCTTTCCCGATCGTGTTTGCAACATGTAACCCAAAAAACAGAAACGCAATAAAATTGAAAAACGCAGCCCACATAACCGCATACTTCGGAGATAACACACGGGTTGACACTACTGTTGCGATGGAATTCGCAGAATCATGGAAGCCATTAAGGAAATCAAACGTTAACGCTAAAAATACTAAAAAAAGTATAAGGAAAAAATCCATTTAATTCCCCTTTACGACGATACTTTCGATTGTACACGCCACGTTCTCGCATTTATCCAATGCCGCTTCTACTGCTTCATATGTTTCCTTCCATTTAATAACTTCCAACGGGTTTTTTGACGCGTCATCACCGTCAAAAAGGTCGGCTAAAAGTTTTTTAAACATATTATCGCCTTCATTTTCCAACTGGTTAATTTCAATACAATAATCCATTACGCGGGTAACTTTTTTCTTGTCGTCCATCTCACATATCGCTTTATCCACTAGTACTGCCGATCGTTCCAATATCTCGGCAAGTTTTACCAACCCGTCATCAATTTTTCTTATACGATAAATTTTCATACGGTCCATAACAGCCTGAATCATATCGATAATATCATCCAGCTCGCCGCTAAGCGCGTATATATCTTCGCGGTCGATCGGCGTGATAAACGTGCGATTGAGTTTGTCTACCAACTCGTGCCGGATAAGATCGCCTTCGTGTTCGATCTCATGGATTTTGTCAATCAACGGGCTTCCTGCATCCCAGTTTTTCACTAGTTGATGAAACGTTTTCGCAGCTTCCACCACATTTTTTGACGTACGCGAAAACATTCCCTGAAAATTTTCATCTTTCGGCATTAAATTAAATCCCATATCTACTCCTTAATCTATTAATAAACCACTGTTTTTATATTTCAATTATTCCCATTCAATCGTAGCCGGCGGTTTTGATGATATATCGTATACTACGCGGTTAACACCCCGTACTTCGTTGATGATACGGTTAGCTATCCGCCCCATAACGTTATACGGCAATTTTGCCCAATCCGCAGTCATCGCATCAACGGACTCCACCGCGCGTACTGCTATAACATTATCATACGTCCTGGCGTCACCCATAACGCCCACAGTTTTTACGGGTAATAACACAGCAAAGGACTGCCATAACTTGTGGTATAACCCGGCATTAACAATTTCTTCCTCTACAATACGGTCCGCATGGCGCACAATCACTAACCTTTCTCTTGTTATCTCGCCAAGCACGCGTACTGCAAGGCCCGGCCCGGGGAAAGGCTGGCGGTAAAGTATTTCATCAGGCAAACCTATTTCCTTACCTAACTCACGTACTTCATCCTTGAACAGGAACCGTACGGGTTCAATAAGTTTAAGTTTCATTTTCTCAGGTAATCCGCCGACGTTATGGTGTGACTTAATCACAGCGGACGGCCCTTTTACGGATACGCTTTCAATAACGTCAGGATACAACGTTCCCTGTACAAGATACTTAATCCCCTTAAACTTCCTGGCTTCACGTTCGAATATCTCTATGAACTTATGCCCGATAATTTTACGTTTTTTCTCAGGATCAGTTACCCCGGCTAACGCTCTGAGGAATTCATTCTCCGCATTTATGATATGCAACCTATTCCCGAACCTCCGTCCAAAAACTTTCTGTACCCTTTCTTTCTCACCCCAGCGCAAGAGGCCATTATCCACAAACACGCACTCCAGTTGCCTTTTAATCGCGCGGTCCACCAATAATGACACTACCGATGAATCCACCCCGCCGCTTAACGCGCAGATAACTTTATTATCACCAACTATACGCCGTACTTCCGCAGTTTCCCTCTGTACAAACGATTTCATATTCCACGACTGCCGGGCTTTACATATTTTTAATACAAAATTCTGCAGGATCTCACGTCCCAACGGTGTGTGTTTAACCTCAGGATGAAACTGTACTCCGTAGAGGTTACGCTTAACATCCCCTGCTGCAGCATAGGGCGAATGCGCACTTTTTGCTAATGAAACAAAACCAGGAGGTAGTTTAGTAACAATATCACCGTGGCTCATCCATACGATAAACCTACGGGGCAGTTTCGTAAATAACTGTGTCCCCGCGTTTTTACTTAATGTAATCTGTGTATGGCCAAACTCACGTTTTTTCCCGTGTTTAACCTTACCTCCCAAAACATAACCCATTAACTGCATGCCATAACATATACCCAATACAGGTACGCCTAGTTCAAACAATTCCTTCCCGCATCGCGGTGCGCCTTTTTCGTATACGCTTGACGGCCCGCCGGAAAGTATAACACCTTCAAGCTGAGGCTTACGCTTGATAACTTCAGCGCTTGTATGAAACGGTAGGATTTCGCAATAAACTTTCATCTCACGCACCCGCCGTGCAATAAGTTGTGTTACCTGCGAACCAAAATCCAGGATTATGATCATAACACTACTTTCCCATACCAATCTTCTGCGCTTTCTGGTATAGCTTACCTTCTGACTTAATATCCGGCGCAATGATAAGTTCCACCAACTGCAGTTCCTTCACATTCCCTGCTCCGACACTGCCCATACACGTGCGTAACGCACCAACAATATTCTGTGTCCCGTCATCCGTATTTGCAGGCCCCATAAGTATTTGCTCCAACGTACCGGTAGTACCTACATATATCCGTGTACCCCGGGGAAGATACTGATGCGGTGTTGCCATACCCCAGTGATACCCATACCCCGGCGCTTCCTTAGCTTTAGCGAACGCACTGCCGATCATTACAGCATCCGCACCAGAAACAAAAGCTTTACATATATCCCCGCCGGTATTCATCCCGCCATCGGTAATCACTGCAACATGACGCCCTGTTTTTTTAAAATAAAAATCCCGTGCTGCAGCGCAATCAATTGTTGCGGTCACCTGCGGCACACCGATACCCAACACCCCGCGGGTAGTACACGCCGACCCCGGGCCAATACCTACGAGTAGGCCCGCGCACCCGGTTTCCATTAACGCTAACGCTGTTTGATAACTCACACAGTTACCAAGGATTACCGGAATCTTAAGTTCACCAATAAGTTTTTTTAAATTCAACGTCTTAACTTTTGTGGAGATAAACTTTGTGGTCAATACTGTTGCCTGGATAACAAAAACATCAGCACCAGCGTCCTGCACAATCTTTGCGTACTTCGCAGCGTTCTGCGGGACCGTAGACACTGCAGCGATACCTTTAAGTTTCTTAATTTCCTTAATTTTTTTTGCGATAAGTTCTTCCTTCACAGGCTTGCGGTAAAGCTGCTGCACAAATTTGGTAGCTTCAGCCGGCGGTATTTCCGCAATTTGTTTATATATTTCATCAGTATTCTCATACCGTGAATGTATACCATCAAGGTTTAACACCGCAAGGCCGCCAAGCTTGCTGAACGCCGCACTGAACTTTGCGTCTACTACGCCATCCATTGCAGATGCGAGAAACGGTATCTTAAGTTCAATATCCCCGATTTTTGTGGTAATATCAATCTCATCCGGGTCAAGCGTACACTCCCCGGGAACTATTGCTACTTCATCAAAACCATACGCACGCCGTGCTTCACGGTCACGCCCAATAAACAACGGCATAAATAAATATCCTCCTATATCTCTATTGTTATTACAGAACACTGCCCGCCAAACCCGTCATCCGTCTGGTTATTATTCCCGGTATCAGCGAACCATTTGGAATCATTAACTACAAACTTATACCTGTAATTCCCGGGTTTTAGTACTACGGTACCGTTCCACACTTTTCTTATTTCATCATACTTCAATACATTACGGCGTTTATCCCATGCGTTGAAGTCGCCGGTAACTGCAGCTTTATAAATTTTTTCAGTAAACTTATACGCTTCCGGTAAAAACACAAACTCCGCAACAGTTGCCGCAGCGACTTTATTCCCTCCAAACTCCTTTACGCGGTATAAAAGTTCATCCGCGCGTTCTACCAAACTATCACTATCCCCGGCATCCACAAGAAATTCAGCAAGGCCTATACTCAAAGTAATATTATAATCCTTGAACTCACGCACAACTTTTTGCCTTAACTCTTCAGCCAACACTTTTGCCGCATGCTTATCCGTGTCAGGTAATAACACAATAAACTCATCCCCGCCCCAACGGCATAAAGTTTCATCTTTCCTAAATACCGATGTTAGAACACTTGCAAGTTCGTGGAGGACAATATCCCCCGCAGGATGGCCTTCAGTATCGTTATATTTCTTGAAGTTATCCATATCCATGAGCATAACGCAAAACTTTTTTACCACTGCCTGTGCTGCTAGTTTACGGTACTCATTCTCAAGGCCTTCCATCTGCCCCAAAAAATAGTGGCGGTTATACAACCCGGTAAGCGTATCCGTAGTTGCGAGTTTAACGGTTTTACTATACTCTTTCTCCGATACAATCCTCGGAGTTTTAATTATTCTTTTTATATTCTCAAGATAATCCAGTGCAGCGACACGAATACCAATGTTACGGCTTAATTTTTCACTGACAAGATATTTATGCATCAATATTTCCTGCCAGTACTGTTTCGCCACACTTTCTTCAAATACCTGTGAGGTTAAAGAATTCACGAGGTCACTATAGAAAGTCCCGCGTTTTTCTAACTTAATCTCCGCAACAACGTATTGTTTCTCTACCGGCAGATTAACATCCCCCGCCGCGATGTCTACCAGCCGATACCCTTGCTCTTCAAGGTTTTCGAGTGACTCAATCTTTTTATTTTTTGGCATATACTAACTCATAACCTTTTTTTCTCAGTTTTTGAAACCGTAATTTTTTTTTGTGCCTGGTACCTTCCTTTTTTATCCGCATAAGATACCGCGCAGGAACTATCGCTTTCCAGGAATAACACCTGGGCAATACCTTCAAACGCGTATACTTTCACGGGTACCGGCGAAGTATTAGAGATTGATATCGTCACATACCCTTCCCATTCAGGCTCCAGCGGTGTGACATTAACCAATACACCATTCCTCGCATAGGTAGACTTCCCGAAACATACCGACAGTACTTTACGGGGAATACGGAAATACTCGTAGCTCCTTCCCAGGATAAACGAATTCGGCGGGATTACACAAACACTGCCTTTATACTCTTTAAAACTATTAGGGTTAACTATCTTGGGATCGGATACACTGTTTTTGTTTTTACAGAACACCTTGAACTCATCCGCCAGCCGCATGTCATAACCGTACGAAGACACACCGTATGAAATCACGGTTTTGTCCGTTTGGTTTTCAACGAACGGCGTTATCATTTTATGGTGTAACGCCATCCGTTTAATCCAGCTATCGGATTTTATGCTTGTCATACAATCTTCTATAAGTTTTTAAAACAACCTCTGAAACAAATATTAACGTATTACTTACCCGCATTTTGAGTATCCGCAATCATGGCATTTAACACAACCTTCACCGAACTCCAGCATATTACCGCATTCCGGGCATTCCGGGCACATACCTTCAGCATTACCTTTTCTCTTAGCTGCATTCAACACATTCCCGCCCTGTGCCTTATTAACACCGGTACCGGAATTAGGATTATTCCCCGCGGGTACTGCCAATGATGACGACGCTGCTGCCGCTAATGCGTTCATTATGTTTGAAGCACCTGGAATATCCTCACCCTTTTTCCCGTTGAATAACGACGGTAAACTCCGTTCTTTTAAATAATCCTCTAACGACCGTGCCATTGCATCGGGACAGGAAAGCACAGCTTTACCTTCCTGGAACGCCGGTGATGGACAGCGTATCCCGCGCAGTTGCTCAATTATCTCCATAGGGTTAATCCCCGCGCGTAATGCCAAGGATACCAACCGCGCAACAGCTTCCGACTGAGACATCGTACATCCGCCGGACTTACCTAACTGTGTGAATATCTCGCATGGGCCGTGTTCATCTTCATTAATTGTTACGTACATATTCCCGCAACCCGTACGCATTTTCATGGTGTACCCGTGAGTCATCTTCGGGCGTAACCGCGGTT
>JBBAAG010000103.1 GCA_041658405.1 Elusimicrobiota bacterium | reverse complement strand
AAGTCGTCAACCAAGCCGTACGAACCGCCTATCCTGGTGTATAAATGAAATGTTATAGGTAACCCGGCTTCTCCACAGTGGTGGTACAGGTTTTTGCATAACGGATCGTCAAAGTACAGGTTTGCGGTCATCTCGCCAAGAGCGCGGCAGCCCATGTCTTTATACCGTTTAAGTATCCACGAAAAGTCGGTGGACGGATGATTTTTCCCTTTCCTGGGATCAACATCGCAAAATGGGATTATACGGTCCGGAAACTTTTTGTACGCTGCTAATACGTCTTCTGTAGTATGCATAAAATACGGGTTCTCCGGGCTCGTGATCGGCAGGACACAAAACTTTTCAATTCCAAGCTTGTCCATGTGTTTGACCAGCATCTCTGCGGTAAATTCCGGTTTATCCCATACGGTAAAAAAATGTGTGTGGCAATCAATCATTTTCGTTAATACCTCCATTGCGTATATCATACAAAATATGGAGGTTGATGTAAAAAAATACCGCGGGTTGTTAAATCGCTAATACGCGTTTAATATTATCTTCCGTAATCTTATCATACACAGTTTTTGTTATCTTACCGTTTTTTAAAGCATTACGGAAAAAGCATACTATAGGACAATCCTGGACGGGATGACAGATGTCAGTACCAAATACGAGTTTATCCTGGAATTCGGTAAGGAATTTGTAACAGTAATCCATATCCCGGGTGATAGCGTTAAACCCCGACCCTGCGGAGATATCGCCATAGAGATTAGGGTATTTCTTGAGTAATTCCGCAAGTTTACCCGGTGCGGTGACTTTACCTTTGGGATACCCTCCCCGGGTTTGATCAGTAACATCCGCGCTTATCTCCGACCAAAACGCCATTGCGTGGCCTAGGAATACAGTCTCCGGGAATTCCTGTAAACACTTCTCTAACCTCGGCATATGTAGGCCGTCAATTAAGCCGTAGGAACCGCCAAAACGTGTGTATAAGTGAAACGTTATAGGCAACCCCGCTTTCCCGCAATGGTAATACAAATTTTTGCATAACGGATCATCAAAATACAGGTTCGCAGTCATCTCGCCCAACCCGCGGCAGCCAAGGTCTTTATAATGTTTAAGTATCCACGTGAAATCGGTGGACGGATGATTTTTGCCTTTTCTGGGGTCTACATCGCAAAACGGGATTATGCGGTCCGGAAACTTTTTGTATGCCGCTAAGACATCTTCTGTGGTATTAATAAAATACGGATTTTCCGGGCTTGTGCTTGGCAGGACACAAAACTTTTCAATCTCAAGCTCGTCCATGTGCCTGACCAGCATTTCTATATTAAACTCATCTTTTTCCCAGACGGTAATAAAATGTGTGTGGCAATCAATCATTTTTTTTGATGAACTTTTTCACCACTTCGTATATTTCCGGGAGTTTTGCAGTAATAGTATATATTTTTAGAGCATCCTTGTGCTGCCTTGCAGGGAACCCAGACATCACAGATCCTGAAGGTACATCCTGCACAACACCTGTTTGCCCGACAATATTGACATCATCCCCAACATTTACGTGGTCAACAATCCCAGCTTGTCCGCCGATAACTACGCGGTCACCAAGAACAGTTGATCCGGCAATACACACTTGTGCAGTTATAAGACAATTTTTTCCTATAGCCACATTATGCGCGATATGTACAAGATTATCAATTTTGGTGCCATCACCAATTACTGTAGCACCAAGTGTTGCGCGATCAATCGCGCAATTCGCACCGATCTCCACATCATTACCCACTTTTACACAGCCAACCTGCGGGATTTTTATGGGTGTATCTTTTGTTGGAATAAACCCGTACCCGTCACCCCCGAGTACCGCACCCGGATTTATCACTACCCTCTCCCCAATAACGGTATCATTGCATATTGTTACCCGCGCGTAAAGTAAACAATCATTCCCGATAACAACATTTGGGCCGATATAGCATAAGGGCAGGATTTTTACATTATCCCCAATCACCACATCGTGTTCAACAACTGTCCCTGTACCTATACTGACATTAATTCCGAACTTAGCTGATGGATGTACAATCGCACCGGCGGCAATACCAGTAGGCGGTATAACATCCTTTTTTTTCTCAGTATCAATTATATTTAAAACCTTAACAAACGCTTGATACGGTTTTTTCACTATAATAAATAGCGTTGATTTACTGCCATCCTTAACATCTTCGGGGACTAGCACTGCTGCAGCTTTTGTTGACTGCAATACCGAATTGTATTTTACGGTATCAACGCAGAACGCGAGTTGCCCCTCACCGGCACTGGTAATATCTGCAACTGCGGTGATTACGACCTTATCTGCAATACCATCCTTATCGGCAACAATCCCGCCGGTAATGTTTGCAATTTCTCTGGCAGTAAACTTCATTTTAAACACCTGTCATTACTCACTGCATACCCTGCTGTTTTACGTACTTTATTATATTATCAGTGAGATCCACACCTTTCCCGCCGAATAATATATGCGTTTTATCAAGGATAAGATCTACGCCTTCCTCTTCCGCTACTTCAATTAATGCGTCATATATCTTCCCATAAACCACCTGTGAACATGACCGTTTAAGATTCTTCAATTCCTGGCTGGACGACTGAACATATTCCGCTACTTCCTTTTCCTTCTGCAAATACTCGCTGCGTTTGGCTTTAATTTTTTCGCGTAACTGGTTCACAGTTTCCTCGTTACTCTTAATCACCGTTTGTTGTAAAGATTCAACCTGCTGTTCCGCTGTTGGTTTTGTTTCCACCGGAGTTACTTCCTGCACTTGTTTTTGTTCATTCTCCGCAACATCCTGCGCGGTAATATCCGCGATATCCGCGCTATCCTTTTGCCTGTCAGCAGTTGTGGGTGCTGTTGTAACCATCCCGGGTAATTGCGTAGGATCCTGTGCTACAGCAGTTATCGTTGACGTTACGACGACATCAGTTTCTTGTACCTGTTGCTGCTGTGTAGAATTTTTTTGTAGTGACGCCATAAGTATAGTCTTAGGAGTTGATGCAAGCTCGATCTCAATGCTGTCAATCTCGGTTTTCAGGGTATCAAGTTCAGCTTTGCGTTTCTCAACTTCCCCGCGCTGCTTGTTGATCATATGCTGAACTTTTTCTTCTTCCACCTTTGTTTCTTCAAGTGAATTACACACTTTTTCCATATCAACAAAACCAATAATTATTTTTGGCTTATAATCCCCGGGGTTCAATGGTAAATCCAGCCCGAATATTATTCTGCCAAAGAAACATACCGTGGTTGCGGTAACCAGTACACTCAAAAAATTTCTTAACAGCCTATTGTTCATAAAAACAATTATACCAAATGATTTAGAACATATTCCCTATAGTAAAATAAAACTGCATTTGGTTAACCCCCGGTTTGTTCAGAGGTAAACCCCAGTCGAACCGTAACGGAAACACTGGTGTAGTAATCCTTATCCCAAACCCCACCCCGGCCTTAAGTTCAGTCGGAGAACTACCGATACTCATCGTAATATCATCCGGCCGTGCCCATGCACCGCCGATATCCGCGAAGATCGCACCCTGAAGCATTGTCTTACCTTTTTCCATTGCCAACGGGAATTTGTACTCAAGATTACACACAGTCATATACTTACTCCCACCCGCAGGGCCGATCTCGCCGTAATCATACCCGCGCACACTATCCCCTCCGCCGATATGGAAATACTCACTCAACAATTGCTTATCAGGTTCCATAAACTGCGAAACATACCCTGCCCGCGCGCTTAATGAAAACACAAGTTTCCATATTGTCGGGAAAAACCATACTGTTGAGTATATAGGCTTATAAAAATGCGCTTCCGCTCCCAGCGGCCCGCCTGCCACCTGCAATGACAACGCGTTCCTTGAACCTTTATTCGGGTCAAAAACATTGTCACGGGTATCATAGGCAACACCAAAAGTTAGTTTTGAAACATCAGGCGAAAAATATATTTTATCCGCATAATCCGCCATGATATCCGTAAATTCTACTTGTTCATACGAATACCCTGTACTCAAAGACAGGTACTCAGATATTCTTGGGCTTAACAGTAATGCCACGCCTTTTCTTAACTCTTTATAAGCATTAGCTTCTGTCCCGTAATACTGCTGGCGTGTTGTATTAAAAATATTTGTGGTAAACGACATTGATTTCCCCAAAAACCACGGATCCGTAAAACTTATCTCATAATTCTGCCGGCGTTCACCGAACTCCCATAAGAGGTTAAGCCGGTAACCATACCCAAAAATGTTCATATGCTGTACCTGCAGCGTACCCAATAATTTGTCAGTAGAAGAATAACCCATCCCTGCGGACATCATCCCGGGTTGTCCTTCAGATACCATGAACACAGCATCTACTTTATCAGGGCTCTCTGTCGGCTGGAAGTCAACTTTTGCGTCTTCCAAAAAACCAAGATTATATAACCGTTCCATCGTACGCCGTACCTTACTTGCCAGCATCGGGCTGCCGGGTTTCAATAATACTTCACGTTCAATAACATATGTTTTGGTATACGTATTCCCGTCAACATAAATGTTGTTTACATAAACAATCCCGTTCTCCGTGATATTATATACCACACTAACTTTACCGGTATCCGAACTCTGCACAATTTCAGGGACAACCTGCGCGCGGAGGTACCCGCTGTCCGCATAAGACTGCTGGAGCATCATCTGGCTGGCTTCAAACTTTTCCTGGCTGAACACCTGTCCTTTTTTGTATAACAACAAAATACGCAGATCTTTTTCCTTCAACACCTCATTACCATAAAAACTAATCTCCCCAACTACATACTTCGCGCCTTCTTCTACGGCAATGGTTAATACAGTCTCAGTACGTTCTTCGTTATACTTAAACTCCGGCTCAAGCAGCTGCATATCAAGAAACCCGTTGTTTTTATAGAACTTAACGATCTCATCCTTATCTTTATCAAAGACATCCTGTTTAAAATACTGTTTTTTCTTGGTCTGCATTAACTTAATAAGTTTTGAATTCTTGTATACCTTATTCCCTTTAAAGGCAACATCTTTAATTTGAATCCTTTTCCCTTCGGTAATAAGGAACGTTAGAACCTTATTTGTTGCCTTAACATCGTCTACCGTGGAATATTCAACTTCGCAGTCCGCAAAACCTTTCTCGCGGTATAATGACAATATTTTTTCGCGGTCAGCTTCTGCCTTAACAAAATTGTAATACCCTTTTTTCTTTAATGAAATATCCCCCTTAATTTTTCCGTCAGAGAACTGTTTATTCCCCTTAAATTTGATATCCGCAATCATCGGGCGTTCGGTTATTGCGAATACAAGTTTCACCCTAGCTTTTTGTTTACCCTGCGCAGGTACTTCTATGATCTCGGGTACAGCGTCTTCTATACCTTCATGTTCCAGTAACCTCTGTGTTTCTTCCTTAACCACATCCTCATTCACAACACTACCCTTTTGGATCTTCAACTGGTCAAGCACTGCGCGGACAGATAACGTCTTAGTCCCGGTGATAACGATATCCGTAATTTTTTTTGTCTCGCCTTCAGAATACGCAGTTCCCGGAAAAACAGAGCTTAATGCCAACAATAACACAACCACACAAATTTTTTCTTTAGTAAACATCTTCTTTTTTTATCCCCTACTTCTCTTCTTCCCATCCGCCAAAACGTTCAACATGTTCAATTGAAATCCTGCGTTCAGCATCGTTAGAAAAAAATATGCTTTTATCCTTAATAGTTCCTTTAAACAACAACTGTTTCCATTTGTATGACAACTCAACTTCATGCCATAAACTTAACTTATCCGCAAACTGCATACTATACCCTATCGCGAGATCCGGCGCAATTATCTTTTCAAATGTCGTCTTTGTTCCATTAAGAAAATCAGCGAATGATACTGACTGCGCATCATCACCAACCGGCACCCCGGAATCCCCTGTGGTAGCCTGCCGTGAAACCGTCTGTGTTACCTTAACCTTATCAACAATCCCGGTATTAACCAGCGGCGCTGCTATTGTCTCCATAAACGGCGCAGCAATACTCGACCCGAACATACGTATAACTTCCGTCCTTAGCTTCGTTTGCTGCCCTTGCATATCCAACGACTTTTCACTAAACCCAAAGAGGTATAATACAACCTTTTCTTCCGGAAGATTAGGATAATCCTGCGCGGAAAACCGTGGTTTAATCTCAGCAATCCTTGTACGGTCAATATTCATCGTAACCTTAGTAGCAACCTCTGTACCTGAAGGCGTCATAATATTACCTTCAGTTTCCGCTGTGGCTTCCAGGTAAGTTTCATTATTAACAATCTCCAGCCTTGCCCGGCGGATATCAAAACTACGCCCAAGATAATTAGCATTACCGCGTATGGATTCAAATAAACCGTTTACCTTAAGATCTTTTGTCCTGTTAGCAAACGCCACCTGTCCATTAGCCTGGAGGTCAATATTTTCATTTTTATACCATACATTCTGCCCGGTCTTAAGCACTAAATCCCAGACTGTATTATCCAATACTGCAGCATCAAACTGCGCAGTCCCGGTATCTGCACTCTCGGATGGTGGATAAATAAAACTTGCGTTATTAAGCTCCACAAGGCCACGGATAACAGGCGCTGATGCCGTACCGGCTAATGATACATCCACTATAGCTTCACCTGTTGACGGAACATTAAATACACGTTTAAAGAACATAGATTTCGGTATCGCCAGCCACTGTACATTCAATGCGATACCCGTTTGTGTCAACGTTTTCAACTTTATATCATACCTATTTATCCCAAACCCCGCAAGTTCGACTTTCCCGCTAAGCCCGAGTTCACCCTTCCCGATCCTTGCATGCCCGTGGTCAACAATTACTTCATCATCTTTAAGTGTAAGCTCAACATTTAAGCCGTTAATCTGGTTAAACACATCTTTTAACGCGATATTACAGTTAGTTATCCTGAGATTACCATCCACACGCGTACGTTGAAGATTATCAATTTTAAGTTCAACTTCACCGTCAATCATACCATCAGATTTTTTTACTATACCAAAAATATTCTTCAAAAACCGGAGGTTACCATTAGCTAGTTTAACATTAATACTTGCCGGCCCGGTAATACCTTTATCCTTATCCTTCCCTGAAGCCAACTGCATATTCCCCGACCCTGTGAATAAGTATAGGTCCTTATTTGATATATAGAGATCCCTGACCTTTAACTCAGTACCCTGTATTGTGAACAACGTGTTTAACCGTTCAAACGGCAAATTCGCGATAGTACCGTTATTTGATTCCAACCTGCCGTTTAGCAGCATTAACTCCGGAGTCCCTGAAATAATCAGATGAAAAACAGTATCACCTGTAACACTAATTTTTTGGTTCAGCAATGCAGTCAACGTACCAAGGGGCAACGTTTTTCCTTGAATTGACAAATTGTTTTGCTTACCCCCGATAGTACCTTTGACTGATACAACATCACTGTCATAATTTCTCACCGCGAAGTCTTTAAATACAACTTCCGGTAAATTATTGAATTCAAGTTCACCCATAATCTGGTATTCAGAATTATCCACGGGCATAAACATTATCATATTCTTGGAATACGCAAAATGAATATTGCCATACTCAAAATTGTGTTCATTAACCCAAAACCGTTTTGTTGACGCTAAAGCCTCAAACCTCAACCCGTTAACGTTATCATATACCCAATCACCCCTGAACGCGGCTTTACCGTATAAATTCAGTTGTTGTACCAACGAAATATTACGTAATTCGGAATTAATAACATACGTTCCCTTCATACTACCTGTTTTATTAGCAGTATCAAACCCCACTTCAGTACCTTCTGCTATTAGTACCGTACCATTAAAAATATTAAACTTCCCGGAATTAATCACTACACGTTTTTTTGTAACCACAGAATCCAGGGTAATACCTTCGATAACAATATTTGCAGCTTCCAGCCGGTCAAGTTCAGCCTTAACCTTCAACTCATTATTTTTACCATACACCGCGTTAAGATTAAACTCCACACTTTTCCCGCCGGTAGGTATAAAATTAACCTGGCTGGTGACAATGTTTTTTACAAGTACACTTTTTGCGGTACACACAAATTTTTGTTTATCATAACTCCCCTCACGTACAGAAGTATCAATCTTTAATACAGGCCGTTCCGCAGTACCCGTAAGGTTTAGAGTATTATCAACCATACCCCCAACATTCTTCACTAATTCCGGGTTAAGCATTGACACAAACATTTGTAACGGCAAATTGTCAGCTATACACTGCCCTGTGAATGCAATATTTGAATCGTTAAGGTTTAATGTCAAAGCAGACTTCAACTTACCATCGCGGGAATACCAATCCCGCAGGTTAACCCTACCCCCTGCGTACTCAACCTTACCGGTGATATCGCTTATCCCGTATTTATTAACCGCAACATTCTGCGCGGTAAGGACAGCCGCCAGAACATTTGTACCGGTTAATGAACCGTTGATCACAATATCCGCTGAAACTTTTGCGGGGCCAACCGCAAAATTATCAACCCCCGCTTTTAAAGCCAGTACCTTCTGTGTCCCTGATTTATCATCAGTTTTTAGGGCAGCAGAGATATCAACCTTACCCCCGTGTTGGTTAATAATAAACTTCTTAGTTTCCCATAAATCACGGGTTAACCTGCATTCAAACGTTACCCCTGCCTTTTTTTCATCTCCGGCATACATTTTAGCGTTCACCACATAATTATCCGCACTCCCGGCATAATCTATTGTGGAAGAAATGTTACCCAATGATGTTTCATTACCGAAAAGATTTAACTTTGCAACCGGTGCGGTGAGTATACCCCCAAGCTTACCTTCGAGCTTAACCTCACCTTCA
>JBBAAG010000102.1 GCA_041658405.1 Elusimicrobiota bacterium | reverse complement strand
TGACGGGTTGTTGCTGGACGATAATGCGGTAGGGATGAACGCGTTGAAATTCAGGCTTTCCTGGCAGCAAAGGTTGTGGCTTGAATTTATCGCTGCTAAGATGTTTGAACCATATATTGCAGGGAAAGATGCAAGTATACTCCTTGCAAACGTCAAATATGATCTTTATAACAATATGTTATCCCTATATTTTATGAAAGAAAATGATGGCGCTATTCTCAGTGTTTATCCGGAGAAACTGTTCTTAGGTATACGCGCGGAACGTCAGATGGAAAAAGGTGCTTTTTATAATATTGAAATTATTAACCACGGTTTGAATTTTGAGTTTTCGCAACAGCAGGCACAAACAGCGGTTAACGAAAAAAATGCGTGGACCGCAAAAATAAACGGCGGGTTACGGACGGTAATGCCTGCGCCGTTGCATTATCTCGGGAAAACAAAGGTTTTTATGGAGTACCTGTATTCAACTGCGGGGGAAAGGTTTGCACCGCTTTATTCCCGTAAATGGGACGGTGCGGAACGCGCGGGGTATGGTAATATATTCGGGTTAATGCTGAATGATACTTTTACAGGGTATCCTGCATCCCATAAAGATTATGGGATTGAAGTTGTTAATTTAGGGTTTACTGTTATGCCGTTGAATGAATTTGAGGCCGGAATTAATTTTTATAGTTATGCGGCAACAGGTATACAAACTGAAAATTATTTTGGGAATGAGATTGACGCAAAAGCGCAGTACGCGGTGAATGATTATTTGCAATTCGCGCTGTACTATTCGCGATACTATCCCGGGCGGGTGTTTACGTTAACAGAAACTTTTGTTGAAAGAATATGTCTGGAAATACTAACCAAGTTTTAAATATCGCTATTATTTGGCATAATCACCAGCCGCAATACGTGGACCTTGCGGTTAATAAGTCTTTATTCCCGTGGGTACGGTTGCATGCTACTAAAGATTATTACGATATGGTATCTGTGCTCGATGATTATCCAAAAATGAAGCTCACATTTAACCTTACTCCTGTACTTCTGTGGCAGCTTGATCAGTACTCAAAAAAATGTGTTACTGATAACTTTCTGGATTTAACATTAAAAAATGCTAGGGATCTCACTGAAGAAGAGCAAATATTTGTGCTTTACAACTTCTTTATGGCGAACTGGGATAATATGGTAGCGCCTTACCCAAGGTATAACGAACTTCTGGAAAAACGCGGCCGGAATGTTGTGATTGAAGAAATTAAGCGTACAAAAATGTATTTTAAGGAACAGGATTACCGTGATTTACAGGTATGGTTCAACCTCTGCTGGTTTGATCCTTATTGGAAACGTACCGACGAATTAGTCAAACGTTTATTTGGAAAAGGAAAAGGGTTTACGGAAGAGGAAAAAAAGTGTTTGATTGAAAAACAACTGGAGGTCTGCGGAAAAATCGCGGGGAAGTACCGCGAATTAATGGAAAGAAAACAAATTGAGATCATCACATCGCCGTTTTATCATCCAATACTTCCTTTGTTATGCGATACCATGGTGGCAAAACAATCCTTACCGGAAGAAGTACAGTTGATTGTTAAGTACCGCCATCCGGAAGATGCTGCGGTACAGGTGCGTAAAGCTGTAGAGTACTACAAATCACTGTTTGGTACCGCGCCAAAAGGTATGTGGCCGTCTGAAGGATCAGTGTCGGAAGATATTATTCCTATACTTGCAAAAGAAGGTATTAAGTGGATTGCTACGGATGAAGAAATATTGTTCCGGTCATTATCTCAAAATGTGCCGCAAACCAGGGAGCTGCTGTATCAGGCTTATAATATTTCAATTGATAACAACATGGTTAACGCGGTTTTTCGTGACCACACACTTTCTGATCTTATAGGATTCGCATATCAAAAATGGGATCCTGTTGCTGCGGCTAATAATTTTATTAAACGGTTGGAAGAAATAGGGGGTAAGGTTTTACATCATTCTGTCCCGCCGTTAATAACTGTCTGCCTGGACGGCGAAAATTGCTGGGAACATTACAACGAAGACGGAGAACCGTTTCTCCGCGAACTTTACCGCCAGTTAAGCGAACATCCTTTCTTGAAACCGACAACGGTGAGCGAGTTTCTGGAAAATAATAGTAATGAAAAAACTGTACTAACAAAATTATGGCCGGGGTCATGGATTAACGCAAATTTTGGTATTTGGATAGGTAACCGCGAAGATCAGCTTGGCTGGGAGTATTTAGCAAAAACACGTGTGTTTCTCGCAACAAATGAAGGCAGGATTAAGGATGAGAATAAACGTAAGCTGGCATGGGAATCATTATACGCAGCGGAAGGGTCTGACTGGTTCTGGTGGTTTGGTGAAGAGTTTTCTTCAGGGCAGGATGAAACTTTTGATTTTCTTTTTAGAAAACATTTGATGAATATATATGACATAGTGGGCGAAAAAGTGCCGGATTGGCTGCATATCGCAATTAAGGGAACCGGGGATGATAGTGAAACAAAAAAACAGAATAAGTTGTCAATCCCGCCAAGTAACCTTATTACGCCGCAGGTTGACGGGTTGGTAACAAATTATTATGAATGGCGTTCTGCAGGGTTATGTCAAACTGCCCGTGCGGGGGGTACGATGCATCAGGCGGAGAGTTTGCTGCAATCTATGTATTACGGGTTTGACCTTCAAAATTTGTATATAAGGTTTGATACTCTGCTTCCCCTGAAAAAAGTTCTTGGGCAGAATATTGTTATAAAAGTTGTATTCTTAAAACCGGAAGGGTGTCATATAGTAATACCGTTATCCGCAAAGGTGCCGACTGCTGAGTTTTATAGCCCTGCGCAACCTGATGGCGAGAAAAAGAATCTGTTGATTTGTATGGAAAAAATTATTGAGCTTGTAGTACCACTGAAATTGTTGTCTACTGTCGCAAATGATAAGATTGAGTATGTTGTCGTGATTGAGAAAGATATTATTGAACTTGAACGCTGGCCGCATCAGTCAAGTGTGACTTTTAATGTACCGGATGACAAGTATTTACTGGGACTATGGTCTGCTTGACACACAAATTCTTTTATTGACATATTTTTGGGGTTTATGTTATTATAAGTAACTGATATTAATCATAAAATGTATTAAGGGAGGAAGGTTTTAGGTGATGAAAAACAGAACGGCGTTGTTAACAAAAAGCATACTGGCAGCTGTACTTCTTACTTTTGTCAGCGCAGCATTTGTGTCTGCGCGGGATACTATCAGCATAATAAAGGAACGCAAAAAACTTATTGTCGGGCTTGAAGCTGAATACCCGCCGTTTGAGTTCAAAAATGACAAGGGCGAGCTTGTCGGGTTTGATGTTGATGTAGCCAAAAAAATTGCGGAACGTTTGGGTGTGGAAATTGAAATAAAAGAATATAAATGGGATCAGCTGCTATTCGCGTTAAAATGGCAGGAAATTGATATGGTTATTTCCGGGATGACAAGGACATTGGAACGCGCAATGGTAGTTAATTTTAGTGACGCGTATTTTGAAACCGGGCAGGTGGTTATGTTGTCTCCACGGAAAAAAGCGGTATCTGACTGGCGTGAATTAAACAATGAAAGTGTAAAAATTGCGGTATGCAAAGACACAACCGGTGAAATTACTGCTAAGAATAAGTTACCGAATGCGTCGTTGATACAGTATCTTGGTGAGGCACAGGCGTCAACTGAACTTATAGCAAACCGTGTAGACGCGTTTGTGTTTGATAAGCCTTATGCAGACGATTTGGTTGTTAAGTACCCGCAGTTGCGTATACTGCCGGACCAGTTGTCTTATGAATTGTACTGTTTTGCAATTGACGAAGGTGATCTCCACTACCTTTTATGGCTGAATTATTTTCTGGATGAGATACGCTTAACCGGAGAATATGAGGAAATTTATAATTACTGGTTTGTTGAGAAGCGTTGGAAGAAATAAAAGGTAATAATTTATTTGAGAAGCTATTCAAGTTTCTCGCCAGGTATTACAATTTACAGTCTGACGATGTAAATAAACTTGTAACACTGTCGTTAATATACTTCTGTATTATAATAGCAAACACGTTCGGAATGAACGCTGTTACTTCAATTTTTATATCTACCGAAGGTTCACAGTCTTTGCCGTTGATGTATGTCTTAACTTCAATCGTAGTGTTTTTTTCAATTGTCGGGTACAGTATTTTTATTGACCGGCTTGATAAACGCAAGCTACTATGGACTACCACGGTTTTGTTTGGTGTATTGATACTTATAAGCCGTGTGGCGTTGATGTTTCATTTTAAATGGTTAAACCAGGTGCTGTACATCGGCACGGAAACTATACGGCTAGTGTTATTCACGCAGTTCTGGGCGTTAGCTAATGATATTTGTGACCTTCGCCAGGCAAAACGGTTATTTCCGTTAGTAATTGGCAGCGGGTTGCTGGGAGGGATAGCGGCAGGGTTTCTCTGTGGTGTTATCGCAGAATATATTCATACTGAAAACCTTTTTATTCTATGGTCATTACCTTTGTTTGCTATTTTTTTTGTCAGTAAAAGATTAAAAACAAGCACATCTACCGACAAAGAAAAGGAAAGTATTACCACTATCTCAACAATGGTGAATGATCTTGTTGGCGGAGCGGGGTATGTTCTTAGTTCAAGTTATCTACGCGCAATTGGGATAAGTTTTTTCTTGTACGCTCTTGCGGTATATTTCCTGGATTTTCAGTATAACCGTATCGTCGCAGGATCATTTCAGGAAGACAGGCTGACAGCATTCTATGGGTATTATTCCGGTGTATTTTACCTTTTTACATTCATGATTCAGATGTTTGCCGTAAACAAGATACTTTCACGGTTTGGAGTTGGTAACGTCTTGTTGATATTCCCGAGCATAGTTTTAAGCGGTTTTTCCTCTCTAATCGTTTATCTACAGTTAGGTTCCGCTATATACGCAAAACTTACCCGCGACGTAGTAGGCAATTCGTTGGTTGATACTGCGTACCCGTTATTGTTTAATCCTGTAGAACGAAAAATGCGGGGCCGCACAATATCTTTTATTGAAGGAGTAGTGATTCCTCTGGGGATAGCAACTGCCGGAGGAACCCTTATATTTTTTAAAGATCTTAACCCCCAAATACTGTGTATTATAGGCCTAGTACTTACGGGTATATGGTTACTTATGAGCTTAAACCTTCGTAAAGAGTATGTACGCACATTACTGGCTACTTTGAGGGATACAAGTTTTGACGTGAGGTACCTTACCATCAAAGCTATTGACGATATGAAAACAGATCAGGCAGAGAAGGTTCTGGTGAAAGCGTTGAGGGAACCAAACGATGACCTGCGGATATTCGCTATTGAGATGATAGATAAACTTAAACTCAGTAATACTATTCCTGACCTCGTGGAAATTCTTGAGACCGAAGATAATAGTAAAATCCGCGCAACTGTGATCGAAACACTGGGTAGTTTCTCGAGCCATAATATCTACGAAGTCCTTATTAAATATACCAGTGATAAAGATGACCGTGTCCGTGCTAACGCAATAGAGTCTATCGGGAAGATCGGGATAAAAGACGGTAGGGATGCTTTACTGGGTAAACTCGATGATCCTGTCACACGTGTCAAGATTAATGCGTGTATAGCTCTGCATAAACTCGGTGATGACCGCGGGTTGGAATCTTTACAAAATATGCTTAAGTCTCAAAACCCTGAACTACGTTCAAGCGCAGCGTATGCTGCAGGGCAAATGGTGCATGAAAACAAGGTAATATTAGGTTTTGCGCTTAATGACACAGCACCAAAGGTAAGGCTCAGCGCATTGAGGGGTTTGCCTCAGGATAGCAGCGATATCGTTATTGATTACCTCGGTAAGTCATTGGATGACCCGGCTCCCATGGTTAATAGATACGCGCGGGAACGTCTAATCCGCACAGGAGGGGAACATGCGTTTGAACTGTTGTCCAGTAGGTTGAGGTTATCAAATATTAAATCAATCCTTACCGCAATTGAAGGCCTCGGCGCAATGCATGATCCCCGGGCTAAGAAGTTGTTGGTAAAGTATATTGATCACGCAAATGACCGTTTGCGTGAAGCTGTGATTGAAGCATATGATTTGATTGAAACACGGGAAGAACGCGTGATGTTTATTAATTGCTTAAAACGCGAGACCGCAAGTGTGTATTATAATATCGCTATAATACATAAACTTTTGCCGTTAGTAAAAAAAGTTCCTATAGTACAAATCCTGATTGATGCGTTGAATGATAAAAATTTGCGGTTAAAGAAGCTTATATTTAAAATAATTGGGTTACTTGAAGGATTTCATCATGGGGATAAGTTTTTGCGTTGGCGCGATTCTGATACACGCAGAAGAGCGTATGTACTCGAATTTCTGGAAGAAACCGGGGAACAGTATATTTCGCAGTACACACTGCCTATACTCGAAGAGACTGAGATTTCAACACTGTATAACTTATCGAATGTATTGTTTGCCCAGGAAAGTATTGATTTAGTAAAATGTTTCAGCAAGTTAGCGGCTGACTCAGAAGAATGGGTACGTGCATGCGCGGCATATGTTCTGCAATCTATCAACGAAACCACGTATACTGAAACCATAATTAATATGCTTGACGATGAAAGTAAACTTGTACGCCAAAATGCGGAAAAAGCACTGGAGTTGCTTGAGAAAAAAGCGCCTGGTGTTGTAAATAAAATAAGGTGGGCAGAAATTATGTTGAAAAGGTACAAAAATGCGTAAAAAATGGTATTTAATTGTTGCTGTGTTGATGTTGATGACAACAGGGTGTTTTAACAAACAGGAACCTACACTTGAGAAAATCAGGCAATCAGGGAAAATAGTTGTCGGGACAGACGCTACTTATCCGCCGTTTGAGACCAAGGATGTTATAACCGGTAAGTTTGTGGGGTTTGATATTGATTTAGTAACGGAGATTGCGCGCAGGATGGGCGTCACTGCTGAATTTATGACTATAGCGTTTGACGGTATTATTCCTGCTTTGCAGGAAAAAAAGTTTGATATGCTTATCTCAGCTATGACTATTACGGAAGAACGGGGAAAACAGGTGGCGTTTACTCTACCGTATTATAACGCTGGGCAGTCAATCACTGTACGTGAAGATAGTATGGTAACAGTACTTAATGAATTAGCCGGCAAAAAAATCGGGGTTCAGCTTGGTACTACAGGCGAGATGGAATCAAAGAAAGTCGTCTCCGCGGAGGTTGTTAGCTACGACGATATCGCTAGTGCGTTTATTGACCTGCAAAACAAAAAGATTGACGCTATAATAACGGACCATCCGACAAGCCGCGCAATCGTGTGTTCAAAGAAAGGGTTGAAAATTGTCGGTGGTAAAATCACGAGTGAAGAGTATGGTATGGCATTGAGAAAAGAAGATACGGAATTGCTTGAGAATATAAACAAGATAATTACCGAACTTAAGACCACAGGATGGCTTGATGAGTCAAAGAAAAAGTGGAAGATTGAAGATTAGCAATATATTTGCTGGTTAGGTTGTAAAAATGCTGTTTTTTGAGTTTATAGGAAAAGAACTGGAACTGTTCTACAAGATACTGGTGTTCCTTATCCCCGCGATCCCTATGACTCTAAAAATTACGATACTGTCATTCTGCCTGGCCCTGGTCATGGGTTTACTGATTGGCCTTGCACGTGTGTCACGTATAAATATTCTTCGTATTCTGGCAGCTGCGTATGTAGATATAATCCGCGGTGTGCCGCTGCTGGTACTGATATTTTTTATTTATTTCGGGCTTGGCAAAGTATTTAATTTACCGCAGTTTACCGCAGGTATCATCGCTATCAGTATCTGTTACAGTGCATACGTCGGGGAAATTGTACGTGCAGGGATACAGGCAATTTCGCGGGGGCAATATGACGCTGCGCAGTCGCTGGGAATGACAAATAATCAAACGATGCGGCATATAATTTTACCTCAGGCATTTAGAATTGTTCTGCCTCCTCTGGTCAATGATTTTGTTGCGTGCCTCAAGGATAGTTCACTTGTTTCTATTATTGGCCTTCGGGAGTTAACCCGCGCGGGGAGAGAGTTTTACTCGCAGTACTTTGTCGCGTTCGAAACATGGTTTATCATAGGATTAATATACCTGGCAATGACATTTGTACTGTCAAAATTCAGTGCAATGATTGAAAGAAAATATCAGATACGTTCATGAAAATTCAGATTGATAATGTCAGTAAAGTGTATAACGATGGCCGGCCCGGGCTTGACCACGTGTCATTAGTCATTAATGACGGTGAGGTTATTGCATTGATCGGCCCCAGCGGGTCAGGTAAAACTACGTTGCTAAGATGTATAAATGGATTAACCCCTTATGATACGGGTACTATCATAGTTGACACTCTTGAGGTTAAAGCATGTAATATCAACCAGATCTGCCGCGGGGTGGGGATGGTTTTCCAGCATCTTAACCTTTTCCCTCACCTCACAGCACTGGAAAATGTTGTCTTAGCTCAGGTTGTGGTACAAAAGATTAGCCGCGGGGAGTCGGTAAAGTATGCGGAAAGTTTACTTACCAAAGTCGGGCTTGAGAATAAGTATCATTGTTATCCCGCAAATCTTTCCGGGGGTGAACAGCAACGCGTGGCAATCGCGCGGGCATTAGCGTTGAATCCCAAGATAATGTTATTTGACGAACCCACGTCAGCACTGGATCCTGAGATGACAGAAGAGGTCCTGGAAGTGATGAAAGCTTTGGCAGATGAGGGTATGACTATGGCTATAGCGTCTCATGAGATGGGTTTTGTACGCAGGGTTGCTGATACGGTATATTTTATGGATGAAGGGCATATCGTTGAACACGGTACGCCTAATGTTATTTTTGATAAACCTCA
>JBBAAG010000101.1 GCA_041658405.1 Elusimicrobiota bacterium | reverse complement strand
CCATGTCCACCCGTCGGTAGTCCAGTATGACGAAGTATTGTAACCTAACGCATCGACAAACTGTTTATACTGCCCGTTGGTCACTTCGTATTTATCTATATAATATGTATCAAGATATACCGAATGTACCGGTTGTTCAGCTGCGTTAAAAGTCGAACCCATAACAAAATATCCCGCCGGAACTAAAACCATACCAGGTAAGGTGCTTATCGCAACAGTAAAATTCCATGCAGTGCTCCATCCACTGCAATTAGGGTTTGCTGCGCCGTCTTTCGCGCGAACACGCCAGTAGTAGGTTGTGTCATTACTTAACATCGTGCTGACCGTATAACTAGAAATTGCCAATCCTGTTTGATTGACATTTGTTGTAGCGAACGAACTAATACTCGACACTTGCAATTCATAACTTACTCCGCTTATATCCGTAGAATTCGTCCAGTCAAATGGTATAATCTCAGTATCAACTGTCTGGTTATTATTAGGACTAACCAGTATAGGTACCGTCGGAGTTATTGTATCGACTATTGTTACATACTTCGCAGGACTCCATGCACTACTACCGTCTCTCCCGTTAGCTTTTACCCTATAATAATAAAGGCCATCAGGCTTTTTTGATGAAAACGTTTCTGTTGTACTCGTTCCGAAATACACTTCAACAGAACTATTGAACCCGCTATTATCATCTTCTTCCAATGAATAACTTGAAACAGAATACACACTGCCCCAATTTACCGTATAAATACCGTTAATATCAGGATTGCTAATATCATTTAAAATGGGCGTTGTCGGTATTATTGTCCCGCTCGATTTTGCACAACGAAAACCGAAAGACTGATCATATGGCCAAGATCCGTTAGTGTAATATGATAAACACCATGTTGATGATTCTGACCACGAACCGCCACACAATATTTTGGATGTACCTGAAGAAGGACCGATGGGATTGTAGTTCATGAAAGAAATCCAGCCCCAGTCGTTGCACAATTCGTTCGCATTGCCTGCCATATCATAACACCCATACGGGCTTTTCCCGTTTTCGTAACTTCCTACCGGCGCTGTATAACTATATCCATCCTGAGTACCATCGCCTGATGTACCGTCGTACCAGTTACAATAGTTGGCGTGCCATGTGCTACCCCATGGATACATCCGCGCGTCAGTACCTCTTGCTGCTTTCTCCCACTCCGCTTCCGTCGGCAACCGCTTGTCGGCCCATTTCGCGTACGCATACGCTTCATACCAACTTACGCCAACTACGGGAAGGATCGTGCCGTTATTAGCGATATACCCGAAAGTGGAGCTTGTCCAATCAAATGGTTGAGTTATATTGTTTGCAGTTTTCCACGTCCACCCGTCGGTTGTCCAGTATGATTGTGTACTATACCCACCTGCGTCCATAAACTGTTTATACTGCTCATTTGTTACTTCATATTTATCTATATAATATGCGTCCAGATATATTGTTGTTGTTGAAGAGTACACATACGGAGATCCGGTCGTGAAATTACCCGCAGGAATAAGTACCATACCACTTATCAAAGGAATCCGGATTGACTTCGCAGCGCTCCACGCGCTGTTGCCGTAACTGTTCGTAGCTTTCATACGATAATAGTACGTTCCCGTAGATTTCCCGACAACGTCATACGACGTGTTCGCACCGGAATATATCGTCACAGGACTGTCAAAACTATTATTATTGTCTTCCTCGCAAATATAGTTTAACGCATTGGTAACTGAATTCCAACGAACCGTGAAATCTCCGTCGGTATCCGGGCTTGTGAAATCATACAACACCGGCGCGGCAGGCGGTATATTATTGTTATTATTAATACGCTCCTGCTGTTTTTGTTCAATAATTTTTTCAAACTCTTTTGCTGCGGACTCTACTGCCGCAGGCATCCCTAACGAAAACGTTGCTGAGTATAAATTACCCGTAAGTAAACACAGCGATGATATACATATAACAATCTTTACAATTTTCATAATGATGTCCTCATTTGCCGATATTCTGTTTTGGCGCGGTGATGTACAAGTTCAACCCGATATTTGCCACGTATTTGTCGGTGAGATACGAAACATCGCTGACTGTTGTACTCGCCATATTCATATTTCCGTACCCGATATCTGCGCAAACGCTTAACACCCGCGAGAAAAAGTATTCTACACCCAGTAACCCGCCAACATACGACCCTGTTATCGTCCAATCATTGCTTTGTTGATTTTTGTACTGTAGATAATCTAACTCCAAACCTAGATAGGGAACAATAATTATTTTTGGAAAAACATAATAATAACATGCCCTCGTTCCTGCAACACCGACCGTAGCGCTGCCTTGGTAATGAACGTCTAAAGCAAAGTTGTTTAAGAAACTGTATTTTACATTAATCCCGGGATAGTTTAACCCTAATGACAAACGGTTAGCGATAAGATTTCCCTCAGATTTTGCGTAAACAGATACATTCAATATTATAATACTGAATAAACAAATTAGTAATAAGCGATAATATTTCGTATACATAATAATTACAATTTCATTATGTATGCTAACGCGTAGTATGGCGGTCGATTTTCAGTATTTGAAGCAGCGCCGGTGATTCCATTTCCAGCCATAGTAGTATAATAATGCGTACTATTCATACCTCCGTACGCTTTATATGCATCTGTATTCCCTGACGTAACATTATATTTAGTTCCATAAAACCACAGTTGATGATCCTGTAAGCTACCATCACTCTTATATCCCCAAACCTGATAAGAACCGTCAGCCCAAAATGCTTCATGGTTATGATTTGGTCCTGTATGAGTATGCGCCATTGTCGTTGAACCACCCGTATCTGCCACGTTGTAACTATTCCCTGCTCCAACTATGAACTTATCCCTCAAATCCGGAGTACCATTACTCCCGTTGCATAACGCCCATCCGGTTGGTATACTATTAATCGCTCCCGACCACATAATTATCGCACCCTGGGGAACCATATAAAATTCCGTATTATCTACGGTACTTTTTATTTCTCCAGCCACATCCAGTGTTTTTGTAGGATTTATAACGCCAATCCCTACTTTTCCACCCTCATACGCCAGTAGCACATTCCCGGGCTCAACTGGACTGCTTCCGCCTTGAATTTTAACATCTCCACCTTTACCACTTATGTCACCAGTTCCTCCGGTTCCACCAGATAGCAGTATATTACCACCCACACCGGCTTGGGCGCTTGGATTTGCCCCGCCAACTCCTGCTGTTAGTTTAATATCTCCACCTTTTGTGTTTCCGTCACCGCCAGTACCACCCAAAACATTCAACACATCTGGAGCGCTATTATTGACAGAACCATCATTGCCGATAACATCTAATTTTGAAGAAGGATCACTTGTTCCTATTCCAACATCCCCACCATCCTTTACCCAAACCCCTAAATTACCCGTACTATCTTTTAATCCAATTCCTTCTGTAGTTCCTGCCGATAGATTTCCTTCTTTGAACTTTATTTCATTCTCTACGATTAAATCCTTAACAATTACTTTATCTGGATTGACGATAAAATCAGTTGATTCACGAGTTAACGACAACATTGCATCATCAAAATATACATTTCCGGAAATACTCAGTACATTTTCCAAAACTATCCATACGCTCCCGCTGGTAGGGACAAAATTGGAAATATTTAATAATTCCCATCCTTCTTCAGCAGAATTTTGTACATTTTGACTTGCGCTGTCATCATATATTGTCATCTTTGCTTGACCGGAAGCAGACACATAAGTCCATATGCTTACACTAATTGGTTTATTTTGAAACTGCGAACATACTTCAATTTTTTGTTTCAATATCACAACGTCTGTATTTAGAACTTTTGTTAGTTGAATGCTAGTCGAACCAGACTTAACAAACTGGGTATCTGTATTCTTACTTACAGTACCACTACCACTCGTTTCTTTTATCCAAAAATCAGCAACAGTATCTGTCAACCATGTTTCAAAACCACCATTGCCTAAAATATTTGGATATGGATTATCTGCTATCTTCAATGGTAATACGGATTTTGCTGAAAGTCCATCAGGTCCTATAGATGTTTGAGGACGATAATCCGCAGGAGCAATGCCTATCACCGCCATAATATTATCAAAAAAAGCTTCTCCCGGACCAGCAACACTTATACCAACCAATTCAATAACAAGAGAATTTATATTTGATGGTACATCTACTGTTAACTCAATTTTTTCCCAATCTGTGGAAGTGTTTGATATTTCTCCTTCAATTTCACCGTTAATTCGTACACGTACTTTTGATGTTATAGTATCCGGAACTAATGAACTCACTTTTGTCCAACAATCAATACTTAATTTTTTATTGGCAAAGGATTCTGGATGTTCTTTTTCTTGAAATAACTTTGTTTCTGTCCCTTCTTCTAAAACTGATAGTACTGCAGAATATTTTGATAAATAACCGACATCTTGAGCAACTTCCCAATCTGTGTTCCACCCGTCTGGAACCACACTAATCCCATTAGACCATACTTCAAAACCGCCATTTGATAAATAACTTTGGTAGGGTATATCCTTTATGTATGCCGATGGCTGGTTTTCGTTAACTGTTATGTTACTTGTATTAACTCTAGTACCATAAAAGCCTCCATTAAAATCTAAAATTGCACCTTTAACCCCATCTATAGCATATGCATAATTACCTGCCAAAAATAAACCACTCAATACTACTTCGGTATGTGCGTTTGCTCTCGCTAAGTACATTGCAGGAGATCCAGCCTCTGGAATACCTTCGGTTGATGGAGAAGCACCTTGTGCACCATAAAATCGTGAATTTTGCAATGATAAAAGTACGTACTCTGTCTCAGTTGGATAAGTCACATAAATAGCATATTTATCAGTACCTGACGCAGTTGTGTTTTTTATAGAAGAGTCTTTAATTAAATTAATTAAACCTTCAGAATAGATTCCATAAGTCTTACCTTTTACATTACAATTTTCAATAACAACAGCTGTTGAGTTTGATAATATCGAAACTCCGGTATTGTTGGTAGACTCAATATTACATTTTGAAATCGTTATGTCATTAGCATAAATTTGAACGCATGCTGCTGCAGCAGTACTAGCTATTGTTAAATCTTCAATAATACAGTCATTTTCGCCTATTAAAAATATTGGATTCGTGGAACTGATTTTTGTATATTCTTTTCCTCTTCCTTTTATGGTAATAAAAGATTTTAATGATATATTACCCTCAACTATATTATCGTTTACTAGAACTATCCCTCTATTACTTTCGTCAAGACTTTGTGTATCAAGATAATCAATCGCATCCTGAATCGTGCTAAAATCCTCAGGAACATTGCTGGTAATAACCATAATTTACTCCCATTTCTTTAATCCTTGTACTTGTCTTCATTATATTAGACACTTCAAACAATGAAAAAGTTCACAAAAATATTTTATTTTCTTTTTTCAACATTATCCCTCCGGTAATGCACTGTGATACATTTATTTGTTGCCTCTCATTAATATACGACACCAAAATCCCATAAAATGTTCAAACTTATACAAAATAATTTCCTTTATTTGTTTTACGTACAACATTATTTGCAGATTCCACTGGTACAACGATTCAATGAAGCTTGTTTGAATCTATTAATAAGATTATTAGCAAGCAATACGAGTTTTGTCAAGTTATATTTTGACAATTTCTTCCTATTACTAACGATAATCATTTCAGAATATTTATTTGTTTCTTTAGAGTACTAACCTATTGTTAATAGTATCTCTCTCGTTCAAAATATTATACGGAAATATTTTAGGTTGTCGATTACTGGGCAACAAAATCATTTATAAGAATGATTTTGATATTTTTATCATTATTCATCCCCAATTCCTCAAGTTTGTTTTTGATACTGGCTAAAGCATTTTTGTTCGTTGCTACAGAAATAATGGAATGATAGCCGGCTTTGAGATTTTTGTTAATATTGTCTATAGCACTTTGGATGTTCCCCTTCCCCGTTTCAATTTCTATAGCAATTTTGATATCGTCTTCGGGGTTAGAACCCGGTAAAGTAGCTATGATATCTGTCTCACCGTTCACAGGAACTTCCATCTCTATTTTATACCCCTTGCTCATCATATAGTCCGCGATTTTGTGCCGCCAGTATTCATGCTCCAGACCGGCTTTGCCGTTGAGTTTATCGATATTGTACCCCAGTTCTTTCATTTGTAATTCCCCTGTTTTGGATAGTTTTGACAACAAAACCCAACCGGTACCGGTTTCAATCTTTTCCGTCTCAATAAGACCTTTGTTCATTAACATATTCTTTATCCTATTCCCTTTCCTTATACTTATATTCATTCTTTTATACCTTGTAGATATAGGTTCATATTGATAATTCATAATGTCTATTATGAATAGTTTCTCTTCTTCCGTTAGTTCTTTATGCGGTACCGGAATAGGTTCAGTTCGGCTATTTTCCCCTGAATTAACCCCGGAATATGCGGAATACCAATCACTTGAAACCAGTCCTTCCATATGCGCTTTTACCATATTGTCTGTAACCTTGTTCTCTTTTATCATATTTGCTGGAATGGAAATCATAAACGGATAAGTGTATCTCCCCGCTATCCTTACTATTGCCTCGCCTAACTTCAAATGCCCCAAAGACTCTTTTTGGTCCATAGTGAGTAAAAGGTTCGCTGCGGCAGTGTTTATGTCTGCGCGGTTCTTTTGGTTCAGATTCACGTGTGTCATCGTGTTTGCTAACGCTATCGGCGATATCTCGCTGGGTACCTGGTCGGACAATACTATCCCGCAGCCAAGAAACCGTGCTTGCCTGAGCATGGTCTCCATAGTTGTTTCTTTACCTTCGTGTTTGGGGAACACGTTATGCGCTTCGTCAATTATTACCAGCCGTTCTAACCCGTCCGGTTTGTTGCCCTTGCTGAACCGTTCTAACTCATACTGGTAAACCCACAACAATATTGCAGCAGTGAAAAACGAGCTTTTGGCAGCAGATAAAGAGTCTAACTCAAACACGCAATGGGTGTTAAAAATTGTATCTAAAGGTACCGGATACGGTGTACTCAACGCTTTTCCCAGTTCGCCAAACGAAAGCGCTCGTAATACTCTTAACGCACTCGCTCGCCAGTCTCCTTGCCGGCCTTTCATTTCCATTGATTCAACTTTTTGGTAAACATCCTTGAAAGTCGGGTAAGTTTTAGGAGCATTAGAATAAACTCCCCATTCTTTGTAACAAGCAGAAATCCCTCGTTTCAAAACGTCCATTGCGCCGTCGCCAACATAAAATGCTTTCCCTAATACATCGAGTATCAGTTCCATCCAGTTGTTAGCGTTAATTTCAGGTGATGGCGGAATCAACGGGTTCCAGCAAAAAGGGACTACGTCGTTACGCCCGACCGTATACACTCGTAAATTCTTGCCCAGTTTATCAGATAAAATCGCGCGCATTTCACGTTTGAAATCAAATGACAATATTTTGGTGTTAGTATCCTGGGTTTTTAATAAGGAAGTTACCATACAAAAGAGCGTGTTGCTTTTACCCGCGCCGGACCTGCCAAATATTGCTGTGTGCATAGGTAGTTCGTTTAATCTTAACTTAAACGGATAAAGTTTCTTTCCGTTATATACAACATCGCCGATGTATAGATTCCCGTCCGCTTCTTCTTTGGGGATAGGAGTAAACGAAACTTCCGAGTTAAACCGCTCACCGAATAACTTTAAATATTGTAGTTGCAGCATCTCTTCAATCTGTTGTTTGCCATCCTCGTTTTCCAAGTTCCATACTAGCCAATACTTGTTGGCAGTAGGTTCGCCAATTAGTGGTTTGAGTTTCTCTATTGTTTGTTTTACCGCCTCCGATTTGGGAATCATGTCAACCATTTTTATGGCCGCCTCTGGGGCATTTTATATACCGGGGGACATTTTTTGTAGTTAACGATATTCGGTTCTTCATATCCCGGATTTAAGATTTCCATTTTCCTTAAAGACGACAAATATTCTTCAAGCAACGGTACCAGTTCTTTCCTTAATTGTGACACGTCCTGCCAGGTGTTGATCCGTTCTTTGGACTTTTCTAATTCTAAATCGGTGCCTATCTTATCTAAATTGGTTTTAAGCCGCCTGTCCATATCAGAATAATTAGCGTTTAAGTTAAACTGGTTGGTATGTACGTCGCAAATAGCTTTGTCAATATCATCGATACGCTTGTCCCGTTCAGCTGTCCGTTCGTTTATGAGGCCAACTATCTGCCAGAGCGAATTCTTCTTTAGAAAATGCCGTTCATAGGTTATTTTGTCTAAGAGATTATCCGTCTCTTCACTTTGTTTTTGTTTTCTTATCAACTGATAAAAAGTGTTAAGTTCTGGGAGGTCGTTAAATACTTTATTGAAGCTATTGTCATCTGTGTCTTTGTTCTGGTAACCACTAAAGACGCAGTTACTATACTTCAAGTTAGATTTGTATTTTGGTTCCATTTTGTGTTTTTAGCGGACGGATTTGTGAACTTAAGTTAAACGCTATTTTCATCGTCACTGGCATAATCACTGGTTTTACCTGTGTTATATCCCCGCCAATCATCGAGACAGGACAAAACATGATAAATCTGTCTTGTTTGTTCAATGATGTGCGTCAGTTTGTGGTTGATGTCAGTACACTCGTCGCATAACGTTTTTAAGTTCTTTTTCCATCCTTGATATTTGTTTGTCATTCTACAGTTACAACTCCGGAGTTTATATACTTTTCTATACTGTAGAATACATGTTACTGGTGTTTGTTTTTCCTGTGCACAGAAAAATATATATATGCGAATATACTCATTAAATAATGTCATGGTGGGATCAGTTGGTGAAAATACTTAGCATAAAGCGGAAATCCAATGCTCAATCTGTTAAGTCCGCGTTTAGTAAAATAAAACTTGAGAACCAAAAAAGGGATTCAAGATGTAATGCCCCCCATTAAGTCAAGCATATAAATTAGTAGAAATCAAAGCCTCGTTCTTTTGCCTATTCTCAAACTCTACCGGTGTCAT
>JBBAAG010000100.1 GCA_041658405.1 Elusimicrobiota bacterium | reverse complement strand
CTTGATTACTACGCCTGCGGTAAGCTTGATGTTGATACCGCTGAGAAAGTGGTGAAAGGTATTGTTAACGGTTGCCGGCAAGCTGGCTGCGCGTTATTAGGCGGTGAAACCGCTGAGATGCCAGGATTTTATCCTGTTGGTGAATACGATATTGCAGGGTTTGTAGTAGGAATAGTTGACCGTGAAAAAGTTATTGATGGGTCCACAATAAAACCGGGGGATACAGTTTTGGGGCTGCCCTCCTCTGGCCCGCATTCAAACGGGTACTCGCTTATCCGAAGAGTGTTTAATAAACGCGGTGAACTTAAGAAATACGCAAAAGAACTTTTTGCGCCTACTAAAATATATGTAAAAGATATCCTCTCTTTACTCGCAAAAGGTGTGAAGATTAAAGGGATGGCGCATATTACCGGTGGCGGGTTCTACGACAATATTCCGCGGGTATTACCCAAAAACTGCGGGATCGTTATCCACAAAAAGTCGTGGGAAATACCAAGGATATTTGAAGTAATACAAAAACGCGGTAACGTACCGGAACACGAAATGTATCGTACTCTTAACATGGGTATCGGGTTAGTGATAGTTGCCGATGTTAAGAATGCTGCAAGAATAAAGAAGTTAATGCCCGCTGCGCGGTATATCGGTGAAGTGGTTAAGGGTAAATCCGAAGTGGTTGTTAAGTAACGGATGGGTACCAACGGTGTGGTCAACATCGGCGTACTGGTTTCAGGCGGTGGGACGAACCTCCAAGCTATTATTGACGCTGTTGAATCAGGGAAAATCACAAACGGCCGCATAGTGGTTGTTATATCGAACCGTTCAGACGCATACGCGCTTGAACGCGCAAGTAAACACGGGATCCCCGCAGTCTTCCTTGAGCGCAAAAAGTTTGGGGATAATAATGAGTATCATTCCGCAGTGAAAACCGAACTTGTGAATCATGATGTTGGGCTTGTAATCCTCGCAGGGTACTTACTAAAACTATCATCCGGATTTGTAAAACATTTCCATGGGAAAATATTGAATATCCATCCTGCCTTACTCCCTAAGTTCGGAGGGAAAGGGATGTATGGGCATTACGTTCATGAAGCTGTCCTTGCTTCTGGTGTGAAAGAGTCCGGGTGTACGGTTCATGTGGTTGATTCTGAGTATGACCACGGGAAAATTGTATTGCAATCAAAAGTACCGGTATTACCCGGGGATACACCGGAAACATTAGCGAAACGCGTACTTGTCGAAGAGCATAAGATTTTGCCGGAAGCTGTGCGAATGTTTACCGACGGTATACTGTGCAAATTAACTTCCAAAATTGACCCATCTTAATCTTGAATATTGACCCGGAGGAATGTATAATGCTATCGTCGGTAAATTCAAAGTGAGAGCTGGTTATTATTGGATGTTAAAAGTGGATCAAAACAGCAGGTTAATTTACAACCCGCTTCAGTTGAATCGTTGTACCAAAGGAATCTGCAAGTAATGTTGTATGTGAAAAAAAGAGGGGTATTATTTTTGTTATGTTTAAGAGTTTGTATAGATAAATGAAAATAAATATTTGGAGATGCATAATTTTATCTATCGGATTGATTATTAATACCACCTATTGTTTTTCATTTTCGTATGTTGGTACAAGAGGATGGGGTATGGGTGGTGCATGTATAGCGTCGATTGACGACGTGTCTGCAATATATTGGAATCCCGCGTTATTATCCAGAATTGAGAAATATCAAATGTTAATTGATTGCTATCTATCGATAGAATCTGAAAAAGACAACTCGTCAAAGTCCGATTTTAATGTTTATTATTTGAACACATATTTATTAGTAAGCAATATAGCAGTAGTATTTCCAACAAAAATTGGTAAATTGGGTTTTTCTATTAGTACACCGGAAATAAATGATCAAATGAGTTTTATTGAACATAATCTTCCAAATCAAGAAAGAACATCTACAAAACTTTCTTTTGCTTATTCAAACTATTTATACAATAAGCTAAACATTGGAATTAACTTAGCTTATTATTTTAATCGATTTGAATATGTTGGTATATTTGAATTGCTTGATTTAAAAGATCATGCATATCATTATAATTCTATTGGATATGATGTAGGTATAAGTTGTGAATTATTTAAGGAGTTGCTTAATTTAGGTTTGGTTTATCAGTCTTCTGTAAACATATCAACTTTACTATGGTTACCACAAAAGAATCAGTTAGATTGGGAAAATGTTTCTATGGGTTTTGCAATTTATCTTAACAAATGCTATACATTGGGATTAAAAGTGGGATATTTTCATTGGGGCAATAATGAGTTTTACTATCCGATATCTTTAGGAATTATTAAGAAGACAACAAAATATGATTTTTCATTCGGTTATTCTCAATTTGAACAACCCAATAATAATTCTATGAGCGATGCATTTAACACCGGAGACAAATATGGTTTTTTTTACTATAGGTATATATATTCCTAGTTATAAGTATGACTACAATGTTTCAATAACTTTGAGGACTAATGTGATTCCAATCTATCAGTCATCAATAGGGAAAACAGATATTATGTTTTCTATACTTAAATAAAGTAAGGACAGGGTTGGATTGCAAATTAACCTCCAAAAATGACCCATCTTAACCTTGAATTATGACCCGGGGGTGTGTATAATACAATCGTCGGTAAATGGAAGTAAGGGGTGGGTCAAAACAGCAGGTTAATTTACATATAGAGTACAAATTTAGTAAAATATTGGTGAATAAATAAGCTGTTAAATAGTTAGGAGGAAATTGATGATACCACGATATACGCGTGACGCAATGGCAACGATATGGTCAGACCAGCGTAAATGGGAGATAATGCTCCGTGTTGAAATATTTGCGTGTGAGTACTACAATAAAGCTGGGAAAATCTCTGCCTCCGACCTAAAGAATATTAAGACAAAAGCTAAGATCAATGTTGCACGGATAAACGCAATCGAAAAAGTTGTTAAACACGACGTCATCGCGTTCCTCACTCAGGTAGGAGAAGTCGTAGGCAAGTCCTCGCGGTTTATTCATATGGGGTTAACCTCCTCCGATGTTCTGGATACCGCGTTGGCGGTACAGATGAATGAAGCGTGTACACAAATTCTTACAGGCTTAACAGAACTTAAGAAAAGTACTGCACGGCTTGCGAAAAAGTATCGTAATACAATTATGATGGGCCGTACTCACGGAATTCATGCGGAACCTATTACTTTCGGGTTGAAAGCGTTATCCTGGCATTCCGAAATCCTTAGAGATATTGAGATGTTAAAACAAACAAAGGTGGATATTAGTTACGGCAAAATATCCGGTGCGGTGGGTACCTATGCGCATATTGATCCTGCGATTGAGGCTTATATCTGCAAAAAACTTGGGTTAAAAGTTGAGCCGGTATCCACACAAATAATACCGCGGGACCGTCATGCGCGGTACTTCAGCAGCCTCGCAGTCATAGCAGGGACGCTTGAACGTATTGCCACAGAAATACGGCACTTACAGCGTACAGAGGTTGGGGAGGCGTATGAGCCGTTTACCAAAGGGCAGAAAGGTTCTTCCGCAATGCCGCATAAGCGTAACCCTATTCTCAGCGAAAACATTTGCGGGCTTGCGCGGTTGGTGCGTTCCTACGCGATGGTTGGGTTTGAAAACATTGCGTTATGGCATGAACGCGATATCTCGCATTCCTCAGCGGAACGCGTAGCATTACCCGATGCGAGTATTGCCGTTGATTTTATGATGGCACGGCTTAACGGTATGCTCGCAAATCTTGATGTCCGGCCTGAGCAAATGAGGAATAATATGGCGTTATCCTCGAACGCAATATTTTCGCAGCGGTTACTCCTGCAGTTAGTGAATAAAGGCTTATCCCGCGAGGATGCGTATAAGGTTATGCAGGAAAATGCAATGGAAGCTACAAGGACAGGGGAAACTATGGAGAACCTTATCCTTGAAGATTCGCGTGTAACGAAGGTGTTAGACGCTAAAATAATCCGCGGGTGTTTTACGCTTGATTATTACCTCCGTAATATCAACGCTATTTATAAACGGTTTAAACTGTAATTTATCAAAAAAAGGATATCAAAACAAAATGTCAACACTTATTGTTGTGGGTACGCAGTGGGGGGATGAGGGTAAGGGTAAAGTCGTACACTTGCTTTCGCGTAATGCGGATTATATCGTGAGGTTTCAGGGTGGGAATAACGCAGGGCATACGGTAGTGTTTGACAAAAAAGAGTTTATACTCCACATTGTACCATCCGGGATTCTGGAGCCCAACAAAAAATGTGTTATCGGTAATGGCGTGGTGATTGACCCTAAAGCGTTGGTTGAAGAAATTAAGTTTCTTGAGACAAAAAATATTGATGTCCGCAAAAATCTTGTGATTAGCGACCGCGCGCATGTTATTCTTCCATACCATAAACACCTTGACCAGTGGAGGGAAGATGCGCTTGGGGGTAGGATTAAGATTGGTACCACAAAAAAAGGTATTGGCCCGGCGTACAGCGATAAGTTCGCGAGAATCGGTATCCGCATGGGCGATTATCTTGATGATAAAGAGTTCGCTAAACTTTTGGATTCCAACCTTGAGGATAAAGCGCCGATACTGAAACGGTTTGATAGTATTAAGAATATACGTGCTATAACTATGGCGGAACGAAAAAAAATATTGCCGGTTATTAAAAACTTAGTTGTTGATACCACAGTTCTTCTTAATAATATTGTGGATAAAGGCAAAAATGTTATTTTTGAAAGCGCACAGGGAACGTTACTTGACGTAGATTTTGGTACTTATCCTTATGTTACTTCATCAAACCCAACTTCGGGTGGTGCCTGCGCGGGGACTGGTGTTGGCCCGACTAAGATTGATAAAGTAGTGGGTATTGTTAAAGCATATATCACCAGAGTGGGGGAAGGGCCGATGCCAACCGAACTTAATGACAAAAACGGGAAGTACCTCCGTGCAAAAGGTGCGGAGTATGGGGCAACTACCGGACGTCCGCGTAGATGCGGATGGTTTGATGCTGTGGCAACCCGGCATGGGGTAAGAATAAACGGGATTAAGGATTTGGCGTTAACCAAGCTCGATGTTTTGGACGGTATTGATCCGATATATGTGTGTACAGCTTATAAGTATAAAGGTAAAGTGATTAAAGATTTTCCGTCAAGTATTAAGGTGCTCTCAGGATGTAAGCCGGTCTACAAAAAAATGCGTGGGTGGAAAGAGAAAACGTATGGCGTGAACCGTTACACCGATCTTCCGAAGGAAGCTAAGGTTTATATCGAAGAACTTGAACGCCTCACCGGTGCGAAGGTAGCGATGATCTCGATGGGCCGCAGCAGGGAAGAAACGATTCTTAAAGACCAAAAACTTATTGATTTTAAGTTTTGATCACAATACAATACAATGAATACCACTACCACAGGTTTGCGTATATGTATGCTCACCGCACGGTTTTATCCGCATCTCGGGGGGACTGAACAACAGGCATGGTATTTATCAGAGAAACTTATTGAGAACGGGTATACAGCGTTTATTGTCACCCAACGGTACCCTGGTACACTTCCAAAAACTGAATCTATCGGTAAAGTTAAGGTTATACGCTTGTCAACATTATGGGATGGATACAAAGGTTCATTTATTTTTGTATGGACAACTTTTTGGTGGTTGTTAATGCATGCGAATGAATACGATATTATTCACGCGCATCTCGCGTCTTCACACGCGGTTGTGGCGTTAAAGATAGGATGGTTATTACGTAAACCTGTAGTAATAAAGTTTGCGGGTGCACGCGCGACCGGGGATATTGGGACATCAAAAAAAGTTCCCTGGGGTGGGTTAAAACTTTCATTCTTACGCATTTTCGGTAATCGTTTTGTGTGCCCAAGTATGGAAGTTAAGGATGAGATGGTACTTAACGGGTTTAACTCTGATAACATCGCGGTGATCCCCAACGGTGTGGATACCAAAAAATTCGCACCTGCGGATGAAGGACAAAAGAAAAAGTTGCGCGTAACACTGGGTTTACCGGCAGAAGATAAGTTGTTTATCTATACCGGCCGGCTTCAGCCGGGTAAGGGGTTGGAGTTTATGGTAAAGACATGGAAAAATGTTTTAATAAAAGATAGTACCGCTAAATTATTAATCGTAGGTGATGGTGTGTTAATAGATGAATTGAAGAATCTAGCGGATGAATGCGGTATTACTAATAATGTTATCTTTACCGGAAGAGTTAATGATGTACCGGATTATTTACGTGCAGCTGATGTATTCGTCACCGCAAGTAAAGGTGAGGGTATGTCAAACGCGTTGTTAGAAGCACTGTCTTGCGGTATACCTGCAGTTGTGACGGATATCCCGGCAAATACGGTACTTGTAAAAAATAGGGTTAATGGGTTGGTATACAGCATTGATGATACTGAAATGTTTGTTAATATTGTTAACAGATTAATGTCAGAAGCTGGGTTATCACAAAAACTTGGCACTGCGGCTCATGAATCCGTACTTGCTAAATATAGTGTAGATACTGTTACCCAACAGTATATCCAGTATTATAAAAAACTTGTCAATAAACAGTGATACTCTGATAAGCAGCTTGCTAATATTTTGTATAATATCCCCAATAAATTGTTATTGATTTAATATTAATGTAAGTATTAGAAAGGTGTTTGCAGGTATGAACTACAAAATCTTAGTGACCGGCGGGGCAGGGTATATCGGATCAATGCTTGTCCCGCGCTTGTTGGAGCTCGGGAATAAAGTTACGGTAATCGATAATTTTATGTACTCTCCAAATTCGTTAGCGGAGTGTTGTAATAACAAAAACTTTGATGTTATCCGTGGCGATGCGCGGTCTGAAAAACTTATGAAATCGTTGGTTAAGGATAAAGATGTTATTATTCCTCTTGCCGCGCTGGTAGGCGCGCCGTTATGCGACCGTGATACCGTTGGGGCGGTTACTATTAATTACGAAGCTGTGAAAATGGTTACGAAGATCACCAGTAAGGCGCAGAGAATAATTTATCCTACAACCAACAGCGGGTACGGTATCGGTAAAAAAGGTAAGTTTTGTACGGAAACAACGCCGTTGAATCCTATCTCCTTGTATGGCAGGACTAAAGTTGATGCGGAGAAAGCTGTGCTCGACCGCGGGAATACTCTTACGTTCAGGTTGGCAACCGTGTTTGGTATGTCGCCCCGTATGCGGATTGACCTTATGGTGAACGACTTTGTTTACCGCGCGGTTACGGATAGGTTTATCGTACTATTTGAAGCGCATTTTAAACGTAATTTTATACATATCCGTGACGTTGTGCGCGCGTTTGTTCATGCGATTGAAAATTTTGATGACATGAAAAATAAGCCGTATAATGTTGGGTTATCCGACGCTAACCTATCAAAACTCGAACTTTGCGATAAAATTAAGGAGTATATCCCGGGGTTTACAGTACTTGAAGCGGCAGTGGGGGAGGACGTGGATAAACGCGATTATATCGTTTCTAATAAGCGTATCGAAGCAACGGGGTATAAACCCGAACACAGTTTGGATGACGGGATACAGGAACTTATCAAAGGATACAGGATAATACGAAATTTTAGGTACGGTAATGTCGGGTAATAGTGGTGTAACAGCGGTAATTCTTTGTGGCGGGTTAGGTACGCGGTTGCGGCCGGTTGTTAACGACGTACCAAAACCTATGGCAAAGATTAAGGGGAAGCCGTTTTTGGAAATACTGGTTTCGTACCTCATAAAAAACGGGGTAACAAATATTGTGTTCTCTACAGGATACGGTGCGGAGGTTATAGAAACCCATTTCCGCGGGTTACACGGTTTAAACGCAGAGCTTATATTTTCGCGTGAAGCTAAGCGGTTAGGAACTGCCGGGGCAGTAAAACTTGCGGAAAAGGTTATCAAAACATCTGAGTTTGTTGTACTCAACGGTGATACGTTATGTGCGGTAAACCTTATGGATACTGTCGGGTACCACCACAAAAAAAATGCTGATGTAACTGTTGTTGTAACTGATAAGGTTAATACAGGAGATACCGGTAATATTTTGATGGATAATGATAACAGGATTATCAGGTTCATAGAAAAACAAGCACCTGTCTCGAAAAAAAATAAAACGTTTGTTAATGCAGGGATATATGTTATGAACAAATCTGTGCTTAATATGATACCGGTAGATACTGAATTTTCTTTTGAACACGGAGTATTCCCAAAACTTGAAGGGATATACGGGTATATAACCGATCAAACGTTTATCGATATCGGTACACCGGAACGGTATAAATTTGCAAATGAGGTGATTAAGGTTTGAGTGTAAATACCAGGATCGCTAAAGCGTATGTTATCCTGATAACCACCAGTGTTATCGGGCATATATTGAGTTTATTCAAAGAAGTTATGGTAGCGAAATATTTTGGGATCTCAAATTTGATGGACGCGTTTTATGCGGCGCTTGCATTACCTAACCTTATTACCGGTGTTATAGCGTCAGCGTTCGGGCTGGTATTTTTACCGATATTTGTTAAGTACAAAACTGTTAATAAGGAAGAAGGTAACCGTATCGCAGCGATTGCGGTGAATTATATTTCCTTACTCCTGGCGTTAACTTCTGTATTATTGTTCATCTTTGCGAAACAGTGTGTTCATTACATATTCCCCGGGCTTGATGGCAATACCGCGGTTATTACGGTCAAGATATTGAAGATACTGAGTGTAACAGTGTTTTTTACCGGGATAATCGGGATCTCAACCTGGATACTAAACGCATACGAACATTTTTTCGCACCGTCATTCTCACAGATTTTTATTACTATAAGCATTTTAGCGTTTTTGTTCTTATTTGTTGATAAACTCGGGGTTTATGTTTTTGCATGGGGAACTGTTGCGGGGTTGGCGGTACAACTGGTATTTATCTTACCGTTTATGAAGAAGGAAGGGTATAGGCATTACTGGGATTTTAATCTTAACCACCCGGCGATTGAACAGGCGGTAAAGCTTAGTTTTTTTCTTGTTATACTGAACTTTATCTCAGGGTTAACCCCGTTGATCAACAGAATAATGGCGTCCTGGCTGCCTACCGGCAGTATTGCTGCGCTTGCGTATGCTGATAAGCTTGTACAAGTACCCCTGATAATATTTTCGGGTTCAATCGCGACAGCGATCTATCCATTTTTTGCAAAACAGCTTGCCGAGAATAAGATTGACGATATGCGGGATACCCTTGCGACGTCTATCAAGATGACAGGTTTTATCTTTATTCCTATGGCAATTATTTTGATGATACTCGCAAAACCCATAATCCAGGTATTGTTTCAACGGGGTGTCTTTGATGAGCAAGCGACTAGTATAACAGCA
>JBBAAG010000099.1 GCA_041658405.1 Elusimicrobiota bacterium | reverse complement strand
GCCGGGCACAACGCTGAATCGCATAACCATAACGACATCGGCAGTTTTATACTTCGTATAAATGGAGAAACCATCCTTTGTGACCCTGGATCCGGGTTGTATGACAAAGACTATTTTTCGGGTAAACGATACAACAATGTTTTTGCTAACTCATACGGCCATAGCGTACCTGTGATCAACGGCAAACTCCAATCCCCGGGGTTAAAGTTTTATGGCAAGATCACAGAATTTTCACCTCAAAAGAAACGTATAATGATTGATTTCTCAAAATCATATGATGAACCTTCATTGACGTCGCTCAACCGTGAACTACAGTTACCAAAAATTGAAGATCCCGAAACGCCGGTATTTGTTTTAGAAGACAAATACGAATTTTTAGTTAAACCAGATAGTATAGAAGAAGGTTTTATTACACGTTTGCCGGTAAGAGTTACAGGTAATAATACCGTTGAGATTGATGGTAATAACATAATTGCAAAGTTAACAATCAAAACCCCGGAGAAGGTTAATATGCAGGTAAAAGATTTTGCGGAAGAACTTAAATCTAACCGTAAAACCGGCAGGTTGAGCCGTATATATTTTAATCTGCCCACCAACAAAAACCAGGTGGTTACAAGGATTGAGTTAAGAGTTACTCCTAAAAAGTAATCCCGCTATTCTTCCTTACTCTCACCCACAACCTTTTTATTATCTTGTACTTCAGCTGGTAATACCGGTTTAACATATCCTGTTTCATTTATTAACCGTTGCAGCTCGTCTTTCATCAAGTTCAGTTGTGTTGAGTGTTCGCTTTTCTCAGCAAGGTTGTTAAGTTCATTCGGATCTTTCACAAGATCGTATAACTCGTCAATATCTTGTATATCAGGATATGTTACATACTTCCACTCCTTCGTTCGAACTGCAAGTATTGACGGTATCTTAAACGCTTTTTCGTAATAATATTCATAGAAAAACGACTTCCGCCAGTTATCGACAACTTTACCTTCCATCAACGGCCGTGCTGAACGTCCCTGCATAGTATCAGGTACCGGTACGCCGGCAAAATCAAGAATTGTCGGTGCAAGGTCAATATTCAAAACAAAATCGTCTACTTTCACGTTCATACGTCCCAACTTGGGGTATTGAATAACTAACGGTATCCGCATAGACTCTTCGTATGCCCAGCGTTTATCTAAAAACCTGTGTTCGTACCATAGATATCCATTATCCCCGGCAAAAATTATCATTGTGTTATCAAGAACACCCAGTTTGTCAAGCTGTTCCACAACCTTATTGACACTATCATCCACTGCTGCGAGGCAACGGTGGTAGTTAATCATATCCTCACGCATATCAGCAATTGTTCTATCTCTCTTCACCCATCCGCGGGTAGTAGTGTTCTCCTCGTCATTCTTCCCTATACTCCATCCTACGGGAGGTAATGCAGGCGGTACAGTTTTTGTTCCTGTCGAAGTACCGATTGACATCAACCTTGAACTTAACCATTTACGCTGATTAACCGGCTTCCCGCTGAGGTCATCCCGGAAATTCGCAGGTTCCGGAATTTCTGCGTCAGCGTACAGTTTGGCGTATCGCGGAGGCGGTGTAAAAATATCGTGTACCGCCTTATGAGAGAGATACAGCATAAACGGTTTCCCATCCTGTTTTTGTGTATCCAGCCACTTAACTGCATACTCTGTCAGTACATCAGTGATATACCCTTCTTTCTCAAACTCTGTACCGTTTTCGTTTAAAACATTTTTTGTGTAATCACCCTGCCCCGTAAAACTTAACCAATAATCGAACCCGCGACGGGGACGGTTATTTTTAGCCATATGCCATTTACCGACATACGCCGTAGTATATCCGTTCTGCTGAAGTACCAGAGGATAGGTCAGTGTACCCGTCGAAATATCTGTCAAATCCCTGTTTCTCAATACCTGATGTTTATGCGCGTACTGGCCGGTAAGAAAACACGCGCGGCTGGGACCGCATAATGCTATAGTTACAAAACTATTATTGAACACCACGCCGTTACTCGCTAATTTATCAATATTCGGCGTTTTTGAGAACGGGTGGTTAGCATACCCGCAGGCATCCCACCGGAGGTCGTCGATAAGAATAAACACGATATTCGGCGGTTTAGGTTTTGATTCCACCTTTTTTTCTGCTGCACCGCACTCGCTTGGCGCGCGGTTAAAACTTAACAACGCGGACATCACACCCGCAGTACATACTTTACGCAAGTTCACTACCATAAAATTCCCTTCCATAAAAATATCCTAATTCTCCCCCCACACTTTTTTAGGTGAATACTCCCACGGCGGGGTTACCTTCGCATCGGGCGGTAAAGGTACAATGCCGTTGCGTAAAGGATCATTTGTACGTTCCATCCAGTTTACTAACCGTTCAGACAAGTCTTTCAACACTTTTTGATACTTTTTTTCTCCAGCAACGTTCCGGCGTTCCAAAGGATCGGTTTTAAGGTCGAACAACAACTCGGTAGGACGTAGTTTCGAGTAATACCCTTTTTTATAGTACACACTTTTGGATAACCCGTCGTCAGAGTTCGGCAGAAAAAAATATGGCCTTATATCAAACGACCGGATATATTTGTACCGTTTTGTACGTATCGCACGCATAGGGTCGTACGCCGCGTGGTACGAAAGTTCAGTAAATATTTCGTCATGTACTTCACGTTTATCCCCGCGAACTACAGGTAAAAGATTTTTACCCTGTACTTCCCTTGGTACTGGTATCCTGAGATATTCAAGTATGGTCGGAACAAGGTCAATATTCGAAGCTAACGCGTTTATCCGTTTACCACCGGAAAAATTTTTGGGATCACGGATTATCATAAATATGCCGGTCCCGGGGTCAAGTAACATCCCTTTTGCACCGGGGAAAGCAATCCCGTGGTCTGTTGTAATAACAACCATCGTATTTTTATCTAACCCTGTATCTCTTAACGTTTTCATCAGTACACCAACCATATCATCAAACTGTGTAAGTGAAACTTTGAACTCTGCAAAATCTTTCCTTACGTCAGGATGGTCAACTAAAAACTCCGGTACTTTTATATCCTTCGGAGTTTTGTGTATCACAGGGAACTCGCGATGAGTTTCTTTTGTCCCTACGGAAACAAAAAACGGTTGTTTTGGATTCTTTGATAAGTACTCTTTTACTAACATCACGATTTCGCCAGCATAACGTAGCTTACCTTTATAATACCGTTTATACCCTAACCGTTTTTCTTCCGTCAGATAAACATCAGGATTAACAATCTTGTTTTCGTGTTGAACACCAAAAAGGATAGTATCGTACCCGTTCTTTGCCATTATCCGCGGTAGATACTTAACTTCGGGGTTAAGACTGAACCCGCGATGCGCTAAACCATAAAGCCCGTTGTTATGCGGCATTATCCCGGAAAACATTGCCCCGCGAGACGGGCTGCATTGCGGCGCTGCGCAGTGGTAGTTGGTAAATATTACACCTTCCCGCGCAACAGCGTCGAGATTAGGCGTTTTCACTGGTTCGCCATAACATCCCAGCATTCTGCCGGTATCATGCGAAATTATGTGTAGTACATTTACCTTTTTATTCATTTGTCAGTTACTCTTCTTGTTTGTGTTTTATTCTCTTTATATTTTCAGCATGTATAGATGCGAACGATTCCAACCGTTTTTCCTGCAAAATAGTTATTGAGTGAGCAGTCATGCATACTAAAATTAATCTATTTATTTGCAATCCACACCGGCGAGGACCACACAATATCGCCTTCTGACTCGGTTACCCGTGCGTAATAAAAATCTTCAGGTTTACCTGATATCGCAGCGTCTTCGACTTCAATATCGAAATCAGGTTCTATCATATGCTCGCATTTCGCGTAAATAACTTCGTTGTTCTTCAAAATTTCGTACTTCACAACTTTTACAGCACTATGGATACGTAAAACAATTTTTCTTGGATATTGCGCGTAGCCTATAGAACCGGTATTACCCATGAAAATGTTATTAACAGTGAACCATATTACTGTCTTGTTATACGTAGTAGCATACACGCGCCGCGCAAAAATAGCATCCCACAACGATTCACGGGTAAGTTCTTTTGCCCATACTGCTATAAGCCCGCTGCGGTACTGTAATGTTGTAAACGGCCCGCTTTGCATCATTGACGATCCTGGGTTTCCCATATGCGTATCCGCTCCGGCGATAAACCCGAACTTATGCCCCAAAACAAGCATATCCTGTGCGTGATATCCCACAACTTCACCCCGTAACGGTCGGCGTGTACCGAAATATTCGCTGCACCCGTGTTTTGAGTACATCTCTACTACCGGCTGGTATTCTGCCGAAATGTCCGAATATACCAATCCTTTAGAATTGCGATTAACATATGCGTTCCACGCGATTGCGGGATGGTGCGGGATAACAAGTACTTTACGGTTTTTTATGTATCCCGACAAAATATCTGTTTTCCCATCCCATCCTTCCGGTGCGGTTAGCATCTCAGGATAATCTTCGAGATAGTAAAGATTACGATGACCGGATAATCCCGACGGTGCAAGTTCGAATCCGGGAAAAGTGACGAACCGGCCTGGGTTATTAAACTTCTTTGTTTTCCCAAGCGTGTATTTCCAACGGGGTTCCATTCGGCACATCAAAAAAAACGGTACCGCCGCGGCATGAACGCCGTATCTACCAATATTTTTTGTTCCCTCAGTATTACCGCCAAGGTTTTTTACACCGATCTGATGATCGGTAACCGCAGCGAAGTCAAGCACTGCGGTATCACGCGCAAATTTGTAATACCCTTCAATCGTTCCCCCTGCATCGTAGGACATCTCAGTATGCCCGTGTAGTTCGCCAAAGTACAAGTTATACGGGAAATCATCCGGCAATTTTACTGACGGATTCGATAAATACTCTGTTCCTTTATATCGCGTACACACACGGAAGTACGGTAGATCGCTATTTGGTATAAACGTAACCTTTTTATTCCCTCTGTCTTTCCGTGTAAACTCAATTATTTTCGGCACTTTTTTACCTATAGACAAATTTAGTACTGCAATTTTTCCTGTAAAGCTTATTAATCTGTTGCCATACTGGTCTTCTGCAACAATAGTTAACGTTACGGGCTTACCCTGACGGAAAGTCGGGGATAGATGGCACCGCAGAGCTGCGAAGTTATTGGCTCTCATTTCCACTGCGGGTGATGTCGCGATGAGTTTATTCTCTTCTTTTCTACAACACGGGACAAGCATCTGGTTAAACGCCTGTAACGGCGCGCGGATACCCGGGCATCCTTTACTGCGGTCACCAAAGATTAAAACTACTTTTGCTCCAACATCCAGCTGCCCTGTTTGGATAATTACTTGCGCAAACCGTTCACGTTTTGGATCAACTCTTGTTTGTACACTAACACCCGTTGGTATATTTACTGTTGTATACCCTTCCCTCTGCGGTTCGGTTACCTGCGGCAATGCAAACCCGAACGGTACACCAACCATCAACCCGTCCCCGGGAAGGACAGGTTTTGTCCCAACAACAACCTCTACGGTAAAAGTTATTACCTGCCCTGCTTTCACGCCATCAAGGCCGTGGACTGATATCTTGTCATTACACTCCGACAAATCGTAATAATTAAAGTTTTCGTAATTCTTAACTTTTTTCATCCTAACATCCTTCTCTTACTTTTTCCGTAAATATGCTCCATTTTGCATAAGTTCTTTTCTTAACTTCTGTACAACGATTTTTTGCGGGCTGACACCATCTCTTACCGCTATTGCAGCAGCTCGTCCCGCAGCTTCGCCAGTTGCCATACAGGTAGACATCACGCGGATTGCCGCTAACGCTTCATGTGTAGTCGATATACACCGCCCGGTAACAATAAGGTTGTTAATACCACGGGGTAATAGTGAACGATAGGGTATGTCATAACAATCGCCGCACCACTCAAGTGTTCCATCGTTATCGTTAGGATGGTGGATATCAATAGGATAACTCGCAACCGCTACAGCATCGCTAAACTTCCGGCAGGAAAGAAGGTCTTTACGGTTTAATACATACTTACCAACAATTCTCCGTGTTTCTCGTATCCCGAGGAACGGCGCGGTTTTCACGTATCTTGCGTTTTCAAACCCGGGAATATAGCCCTTGAGATACTTAACAATTTCTTTAATCTGCATCTGTGCAACCTTGGTCCCGTTTTCAATACTACGGGCTGACGTCCCGTCAACACCTTTAACGCGGGTCATGTTTATCCACACGTCGCCTTTCCGCAGGCCAGTAATAATGATAGTACGTTCGTTTGATATTTTTATACCGTGTTTTTGTGCGTCAACGACTTGTTTGCGTAACCCTACGACTATAAACCGTTTATGTTGTGCAAAATATCTTGCGGGGATATAGTCCGTGGAGTATACTTTATTATTTCTTGCAATAGCATACCTTAGTTTGTCAGTGTTTACGCCCGACATTTTGAACATCAACGTCGGAGGTTGCATTCCTCCGGTTTCGTCACTACCTTTTTTGCAGGGAACGCCGGAATAGTACGCGACATCACCGTTACCAGTAGAGTCAATAACTACCGGTGCGACAAACTTTATCCGCTTGTTTTTCTGTACTACAGTAATACTATTAATGATTCCCTTTTTTTTCGCAACATTCCCGCTGAACTTTGTGTGTAAGTACGTTTTAACACCATAATCTTTCAACATTTTCAATGCTACATTACTCACTGTTTCGGGTTCAATAAAAGTAATACTTACATGCAAAGGACATGGTTGGTGCTGGCTCGCAGCATTGACTTTTCTTAGGCGATCAATAAACTTTTGCGGTAACCCTTTTATTATCGGTACACGCTTTTCACTGAGGAAACCCAATATCGGAATACCTATATTGAGGTTTCCTCCGAGATAACCCCTGCTTTCAACCAGTGCAACAGTGAGTTTCTTGCTATTCTTCCTGTTACCTGACGCTGCAGCTGTTGCAGCAATAATTCCCGCGGGGCCGCCACCAACTACTAAAACGTCTACTACAACTGTTTTTGTATCAGATTGCTTGTTCAACATCGTATCGTCTTAAACTCCTTTGTATTTACAAACTTCAATTTTAACAAGTCAAAAAAACCGGGAATTATATTATTACTTATTCTTCATCCGTGCCAATATCTTCTCGTTCGTAAGTTCACGGAGAACGTCCGATGCTACCCATCTAGGCCCTTTACACTCCGTTTTTTGTATTTCCTTCGCACAATCTATAGCCAGCTTATTCAACCTGAGATTACGTTTCCCGATTTGTCTTAACGCCCAGCTAACCGCTTTTTTTACATAGTTACGGTTATCCTCAGAACCCGATTTGATAATACCGAAGTACTGAATAAACTTTTCATCCGTCGACTTTTTATCATGGCACGCAATATATGCGATCAGTGAATACGCTGCGCGTTTAACAAACTCTTCCTCCCTGCGTGACCATTCATACACTTTTTTCTCAGCAAAGGATACTTTATCAAACACAGTACTGCATACCTGATCACATACGTCCCACGCAGCAAAACAGTTAACCCACCTATCCGCCTGGGATTCAGTAACTTCCGCTGGATTTTCTATCAAAGCTGCGAGGATCATAGCATCCGGTATACCGGTATCCCAAAGTTTCAGCGCTAACCCATGATTTTTACCAACACTTTTCCCGAGTTTACGCAGATTAGGCATTGAAACCCCCAACCTGTTTTCACCGGTAAGGCCAAACCTTGCCATCGCAGCGATTTGGTCAGGCTGCGCGTTAGACTTTAACAATTTCATCACTTGTTCTAACGTAAAAACTTGTTTACTTTGTTTCATTACCCATAATCCTGTATAAAGATATCAACTTAAACTTCCAATAATTTTCTTAATAGTCTCGCGGTTGGAGAACAATGCGCAACCCGTCGATGTTTCCTTAAGTTTCCCTTCATCCTCACGGATAATCTTAAGAAACCTTGACTGTAACGCTTCACTAAGCTCCACCTTGCGCAGGTTAGAATCAGAATACGGCGCGAACGGGCATGGCTCCACATCGCCATATGGGTTTATATGCACAAACCCGCGGCCCGCTGCTATACACCCTCCAAACATTTCTTCATCCCCGGGAAATGATATGAATAAAGCAGGAAACTGTTTCCGGCATAATGCCATAAACTTTACTATACCGCTTTTTTGCTCTATTGTTGTCACCAGAGTTTCACTTTTCCCGTCAACAGGGACATAGTCAACATAAACAAAAGCTTTACACCCAATATCCACTAATGTATTAACATAATTTTCTGAGGTAACAACATGATAATTTTCTTTAGTCACCGTAATTGATGTACCAAAAAATACCTTTTTCTTATTCAACATCATCATCGTCTCAACGATTTGATTGAATGTACCCACCCCGCGGCGCGCGTCGGTAAACCGTTCCCCTCCTTCGATACTGATTATCGGGACAACGTTATTCATGTGTTTTAACTTCCCTGCCAATGTTTTGGTTATTATCAACCCGTTTGTAAATACCGGGAAAAGTGTTTGCCGGTAACGTTCAGTAATATCAAATAGCTGTTTGTTCATCAACGGTTCCCCACCGGACAAAAGAACTATGCCGATGCCAAGTTTTTCCGCTTGGGAAAGTATACTGTCAATTTCATCGTTAGTAAGAACTTTACGCGCGAGCCCAGTACCTTCTATCGTATGTCCGTGCTGTAGTTTTGAGTAACACCCGGGACAGTTGAGGTTGCATTCCGGGGTAACACTAAAAATCATAAACGCAGGGACTGGGATACCAAGTTTTTTTGCATATCTTTTCCTTCGTTGCGCAAACCGTTCCTGGCAACGAAGATAGTAAAACATTGCGCCGGCAAGTAGAAGATTCTTCCCCAAAACCTTTTGCGCATCGGTAAACAACGATGTTATTGTTGAATTAAGAATACTTTCCGAACTAATTTTACTCACTACTTCCTTCCTTCCACCAACTTCTTAAGTTCCTCCCGGCGTTTACGGTAATGGATAATCGGCAAGTCTCCAGGGAAAAGTTCTTCCCCCATCTGCAACGCTGTAACTTTCGGTACTTGCGTATGTACTACGTGCCGGTCCTGATGCGCTACTTTGAGGTTAAACGGCATAGCGAGCCACGAGAACAGTTTGCCCAACGTTTTACCTTTTACCATATTTTGGTAAAACCGCATATAGAGTATTGTATTATTCTCATCGACCGGAGCAAAAGCGATAAGAATACGGATTTTGTCGTTTATATGGTTTTCCCAAAGGTTAGGGAAGATGAATTCCAGTTTGAACTGGTTAATATTTTTTTGTGGTAACTCCGCAGCTTTCTTTGCAACCGTCCCGTCTTCTTTCCGCATATATACATACACGTAAAACTTTTTGTCGCTAACCTTGTCCACCACCGGCCCGTCGATAATCGTGCGGCA